>NZ_RAWL01000286.1:0-11297 GCF_003668885.1 Corallococcus sp. AB049A
CGGTAGTAGTCCCGCTGGTACGGGGTGTCCGTCCACCACTCGCCCCCCAGCCGCTCCGGCCCCGCCATGGCCGTCACCCGGTGCCGCCGCCCCGCGAGCCGCGCCGCCAGCATCTCCCCGGACGCCGCCACCTCCGCGTCCAGCCGGGCCGGCCGGGCCAACAGCCGCGACGGCCGCTCCCGGGCCGCCCCCGTCTCGCGCCAGACAGTGACAGGCGCTCCGGGGCCATGGCCTTCCGGCGCCAGCGGGCCGGACGGGGACAACAGGCCCCGCCGCGTCTCCGGTGGATGGAAGGCCTTGGGCGTGTGCGCCGCCTCCGGCCGGTGCACCGGCTCCAGGGACGCGGCGAACAGCGCCTCCTCGCCCAGCGTCGTCGCCAGCCGCGACAGCACGCCCTCCAGGGCCGCGTCCCCCTCCGGCGCGTCCCCCAGCGCCAGCTGCTGGCCCAGGTCCTCGTCATGCGCGTCCACCCGCACGGCGACCTCCGCCACCGGCCGCTCCAGCCGCAGCTCCCCCAGCCGGTGCCGCGCCAGGTCCAGGAGCAGCTTCGCGCGCGCCGTGGGCCGCGCCAGCAAGAGCGGCACCTGCGCCTCGCCGGTGGGGTCCAGGCGCAGCACGAAGGTGAGCCGCACCGCCGCCCGCTGCCGCCCGGAGAGCCGCGCGCCCAGTCTGTCCAGCAGCGTCTTGAGCGCGAACTGCACGGGCTCGAAGGTGTCCGCGGGCGCGTCCAGCACCACCCGGTCCTCCAGCACCTCCTCCAGCGGATCCGGCGTGAAGGGCGTGTCGTCCACGCCCCGGCACCGCGCGTGGGCCCGGGCCGCGCTCGCGCCTCCGCGCGCCGTCACCGCCCCGGCCGGCAGCGCCGCCACCTCCCCCAGCGTGGACAGCCCCAGGACGGAGAAGGCCTTCGCCGAGCCGTCCTCCAGCGCGCTCAGGGGCAGCGGCGCCAGCGCGCGCGCGCCCTGCCCCTCCGCCACCACCTCCACGCGCCGGGAGCCATGCCGCGCCAGCACCCGCGAGGTGAACGCCTCCGACGCCACCGTCACGTGCGCCCGGTAGCCCTGCTCACCGCAGACCTCCAGCACGCGCGCGCCCAGCTCCGGCTCGCCCCCCGCCAGGTGCGCCGCGCTCGCGTCGAACCACAGCCCGTCCGGCGCGTCGCACTGGAAGCCCGGGCACAGGCCGAGCAGCGACTCCCCCAGGGACGCCAGCGCCTGGGCCTCGTCCTTCGGCCGGTACGGGAAGTGCCGCAGCCCGGGCTCCAGCGCGGTGGCCGCCGTCAGCGTCATCCCCGGCCGCACGCCGGCCTTCAGCGCGCGCGTGGAGGCGAAGGCCACCCGGCGCTGGCCGCGCACCTCCTCCACCAGCACCAGCGGCTGGCCCGACAGCTCGGGCGACTCGATGACCTTGCGCTGCACCGGGAAGCGCGTGACGTGCAGGTAGCCCCTCCGCATGCCTCACCCTCCTTCAGCGTCCGTCCTGAGACTGGGACTGGGACAGCGCGCTCCCCAGGGAGGGCATGGGCGCGTCACGGCCGGGACGCTGGCCCAGGATGCCCAGGCCGTTGCGCACGCGGTCTCCCGGGTCCCGGTAGAAGCCCGGCCCCGCGTCCCCCGGCGCTTCCGCGTCCGCGTCCAGCAGCCGCGCCCCGGCATCCAGCCCCACCTCCGGGTACAGCGCACTCCAGGGGCTCACGACGCGCGTTCCCACGCCTCCGCCCCGGCTGCGCTCCAGCTCCACGGACCAGCCCTGGACGCCCCGGGCCTCCAGCCGCAGCCGCGCCAGCCCGTCCGCGGGCGCCTCTGGCGACGTCAGGAGCAGCACCAGCGTCCCGCCCCGCGCCGCCGCGTCCGCGAGCTTGCGCGCCTCCGTCAGCGCCAGCCGCTCCGGCCGCCCCGGCACGCCCACGCCGAGCGTCAGGTCCACCACCACCGCCGTGAACGTCCCGCTGCGCGCCAGCTGCACGGCGGCCCACACCCGCTGCGCGAAGAGCTGGGGCCGCACGACGAGCAGCCGCTCCAGGTCCACGCCCAGCGCCGCCGCGGCGGGGGGATAGAGCTCCTTCGGCCCATCCACCCACGCGCACAGCCGCAGCTCCCGGTGCGCGGACGCCACCGCGCGCAGCGCCAGGCTGGTGCGCCCGGACGCCGCCTCGCCGCACAGCTCCACGGAGGTCCCCAGGGGCAGGCCGCCCTGGGGCAACAGCGCGTCCACCGCGTCCACGCCCGTGCGCAGCACCGACAGCGCGCGCCGCGGCGCCGCCTGCAGCTGGCGGATCCGTTCGCGCAGCTCCTCCACCACCGCCAACCCCGACCGCTCGACCGCCGCGCCCATCTGGCCTCCTCGCAGCGCGCACTCGCGCGCATGGGGCCAGTATCCGAAGCCGTCTGACACCCGAGCAGGCGGCATTCCGAGCGGACCGGACCTGTCGCGTCGGGTGCTTCACTCGACGGACAAGGGCGGATCCGCGCCCTTCTTTTTTTTCGCACCGGACATGACAGGTCACGAAAAAGGGCCCCGCGTGCTTCGCGGGGCCCTTCGTGAACGGCGTGCGCGGATCAGCTCCGGGCTACCCGGCGCACAGCACCTTCACCTCCACCTTCGTGTCGCCCACGCGCCGCAGGCACGGCCCCAGGAAGAAGATGCGCGCGGAGCGGTCGCCGCTGGGCGGCTCGTAGCGGAAGTCGCCATTGGCCGCGGTGCACGTCTGCACGGAGCCGTCCGAGCGCGTGACGTACACCACCGCGAGCCGCGGATCCGGCAGGTTCACCACGGCCACGCTCTGCGCCACCGTGGCCAGCTCCGCGATGTCCAGCAGCGTCTGCTGGTAGCTGGGCTTGCAGATGGAGTCCAGGTTCGCCCGCGTCGCGTCGAACGACTTCGCCATGTCGCTCTGCCGGTAGCCGGGCCCATAGGACGTCGGGCAGTCGACGTTGCGCACGTACGTGACGCCGCCCTCCGTCGTCGTCGTCACCTCCGCGCGCTTGTCCGTCAGCGCCACCGGGCCGATGGTCGCCCACAGCACCTCGCGCGACGCGCCCCGGCTGTCCTTGAGGCCCTGGAAGGCCTGGTAGTACTCCGACACCGGGGTCAGCTTGTCCCCCTGCTCGGTGCACGAATCCACCGCCCGGTCCTGCCCCAGGTACACCGGCGGCGGGCGCTGCGTGGAGCTGCAGTCCTCCTCGTCGGACACCACCACCACCAGCAGGCGGGCGTCGTCGCGCAGGAAGCCTCCGTTGCCTCCCTCCTCCGGGGGCTGGGTGGCCAGGGGCGAGGCGACCGCCAGCCGCACCGCCTCGAAGGGCGCCTCCTGCCCGCTGCCGCTCGTCCCCTGATCCACCAGGCGCTGGAACTTGGGCAGCAGGTCTGGATCCGAGCTCTCGATGAAGCGCTCGCCGGTGGGCTGCTTCGCTTCGTCCTTCACCGGCTGCAGCCGGCCTTCCTGATCCGGGAAGGCGCGGATGATGTCCGTCCCGTCCGCCACCCGCTGGCGCTGGTACACGGAGGTGGTGATGACCCCGACGCGGAAGTCCTGGATCACACCGCTGCCCTGCTTCAGCGCGGCGACGAAGGCGGGCAACTCCGTGGCGATGCCCTGCTGCTCCTCCGTCATGGAGCCGGAGTTGTCGATGACGAAGAGGATGTCCGTCTTCTGGGGGGCCACCACCGGAGGCGTCGCCTCGCAGCTGTCCGGGACCGTGGATCCGTCGTCATCCACGGGAGAGTGGCAACCGACCGCCAGGAGCGCGGACAGCGACAGCAGGTGGGCGCAGGTGTGGAGCTTCACATCGGCCTCCAGTGCGGGGGCGCGCGCTCGCGCACCGCATCAAGCGTGAGAGGGGGGCAAGCATGCCCCACCCCTTCGCCGGACGCGAGACTTCTGGGCCGTTAAAGGAGGAGCGTCGTACAGAAAACGAGGCACGGAAATAACGCACATCGCGTTTGCCATGTCCGGTTTGGTTGTTACGTTGGTTCATCCGCCGCAGAAAACAACCGGATGGTTCACCGGCCCGGCCGCTTGCTGACCGGGTTCAAGCAAGGAAGAGGCCGAACTCCCATGTCTGACGAGAAGAAGAAGGGCACCGCGGCCAGCGCCATGCCCACCGCGATGGCCCCTCCGGGGCTCATCAACAAGGAAGACATCCCGCAGGTGCTGCCCATCCTGCCGCTGCGCAACAGTGTCTTCTTCCCCGGCGGCGTGCTGCCCCTGGCCGTCGGCCGCCAGAAGACGATCGCGCTGATCAAGGACGCCGTCCGTGACGACCAGGTCATCGGCGTCGTGACGCAGCGCCGCGCCGAGGAAGAGGATCCGGGCGCGTCCGACCTGTACACGATGGGCACCGTCGCCCGCATCGTGAAGCTCCTGAAGATGGGCGAGGACAACTACTCGCTCGTGGTCCAGGGCCTCGCGCGCTTCCGCGTGATGGAGCTGGTCCAGGAAGCCCCCTACCTCAAGGCCCGCGTCGACGCGGTGGAGGACAAGACCTCCTCCGAGAACGTCGAAGTGGAGGCCCTGGGCATCAACCTGAAGAAGCTGGCGCGCGAGGTCATCGAGCTGATGCCCGAGCTGCCGGCCGCCGCCACGGAGCTGGTGGAGAGCATCACGCATCCGGGCCACCTGGCGGACCTCATCGCCGCCAACGTGGACGTGCCCATCGAGGAGAAGCAGGCCGTGCTGGAGACGGTCGACCTCAAGGCGCGCATGAAGCTCGTCCTGGAGCTGCTCAACCGCAAGCGCGAGATCCTCAAGCTCTCCAACAAGATCGACTCCGCCGTGAAGGGCGAGATGTCGAAGACCCAGCGCGAGTACTACCTGCGCCAGCAGCTCAAGGCGATCAAGGAAGAGCTCGGCGAGATGGGCGAGGAAGAGGAAGAACTCGACGAGCTGCAGGAGCGCCTGAAGAAGGCCGCCCTGCCTCCGGAAGTGGAGAAGGTCGCCCAGAAGGAGCTCAACCGCCTGAAGACGATCCCGGCGGCCTCCAGCGAGTACACCGTCGCGCGCACCTACCTGGACTGGATCGCGGACCTGCCGTGGTCCAAGGTGTCCGAGGACAACCTCGACATCGAGAACGCGCGCCAGCAGCTGGACAAGGATCACTTCGGCATCAAGAAGGTGAAGAAGCGCATCCTGGAGTACCTGGCCGTCCGCAAGCTGAAGAACGACATGCGCGGGCCCATCCTGTGCCTCGTCGGTCCCCCGGGCGTCGGCAAGACGTCGCTGGGCCAGAGCGTGGCCAAGGCCACCGGCCGCAAGTTCGTGCGCCTGTCGCTGGGCGGCGTGCGTGACGAGGCGGAGATCCGTGGCCACCGCCGCACGTACGTGGGCGCGCTGCCGGGCCGCTTCATCCAGAGCATGAAGAAGGCCGGGACGAAGAACCCGGTCATGATGCTGGACGAAATCGACAAGCTGGGCGCGGACTTCCGCGGCGACCCGAGCGCGGCGCTGCTGGAGGTGCTGGACCCGGAGCAGAACAGCACGTTCAGCGACCACTACCTGGACGTGGCGTTCGACCTGTCGAAGGTCATGTTCGTCGCCACGGCGAACCAGCTGGATCCCATCCCCGGTCCCTTGCGTGACCGCATGGAGATCATCGAGCTGACGGGCTACACGTTCGAGGAGAAGCAGGCCATCGCCCGCATCCACCTCGTGCCGAAGCAGCTCAAGGAGCACGGCCTCAACGGGGACCACATCGAGGTGCAGGACGAGGCGCTGCTCATCCTGACCACGTCGTACACCCGCGAGGCGGGCGTGCGTAACCTGGAGCGCCGCATCGCGGACATCTGCCGCGCGGTGGCGGTGGAGGTGGCCGGCGGCAAGCTGGACAAGCAGACCATCGGCGCCGAGCGCGTGAAGGAGATCCTCGGGCCCGAGACGTTCTACTCGGAGGTCGCGGAGCGCACGGAGGTTCCCGGTGTCGCGACGGGCCTCGCGTGGACCGCGGCGGGTGGCGACCTGCTCTTCATCGAAGCGACCAAGATGGCGGGCAAGGGCGGCATGACGCTCACCGGCCAGCTGGGCGACGTGATGAAGGAGTCCGCCACGGCGGCGCTGAGCTACCTGCGCAGCAAGGCGGAGTCGCTCGGCATCAACCCGAACTTCCTCGAGAAGACGGACATCCACCTGCACTTCCCCGCGGGCTCCATCCCCAAGGATGGTCCTTCGGCCGGCGTCACCATCCTGACCGCGCTCACCAGCCTGCTGACGGGCATCCGGGTGCGGCACGACACGGCGATGACGGGCGAGGCCACGCTGCGTGGCCTGGTGCTGCCGGTGGGCGGCATCAAGGAGAAGGTCCTGGCGGCGCACCGCGCGGGCATCAAGCGGGTCATCCTGCCCGAGCGTTGCCGCAAGGACCTGATCGACGTGCCGGAGCAGGCGAAGAACGAGCTGGAGTTCATCTTCGCCACGAAGATGGACGAGGTCCTCAGCGCCGCGCTGGAGACGTCTCCGTTCAAGGAGGGCGCCGCCATCCCGGCGACCACCACGGACACGCCCCCGGCGGAAGTCCGGGCGTAACGAGGTCCATGGTTTGAAGTGACGCGGGCAGGTTCCCTTCACCGGGGACCTGCCCGTCGTCTTTGCGGGGTCAGTGCGGGTGCAGGACGAGCGGCAGCGTGGCGGGCCCGCGCACCACCAGCGTGCGGTGCCACGTCATGGGCTCCGGGCCGGCCTGCAGGTGGCTGAAGGAATCCAGCAGCGCCTCCAGGGCCAGGCGGCCCTCCATGCGCGCCAGCTGCGCGCCCAGGCAGAAGTGGATGCCGTGGCCGAAGGGCAGGTTCTGCGGGCCGGGGCGGGACAGGTTGAAGCGGTCGCCGTCCGGGAAGTGCGCGTCGTCATGCGCGGCGGAGCCCAGGAGCACCAGCACCGGGGCGCCCTTGGGCAGGTGCACCCCACCCAGCTCCACCGCCTCCGTGGTGAGGCGCGGCGCGGCCTGGGCGGGCGGCTCGTAGCGCAGCACCTCCTCGATGAAGGCGGGGATGCGCGAGCGGTCCGCGCGCAGCTGGGTCCAGAGCTCCGGATGATCCCGCAGCACGACGAGGGACGCGCCCAACAGGTGCACCACCGTCTCGATGCCGCCCACCAGGAGGAGCGCCATGAAGGCGATGAGCTCGTCCTTCGACAGGGCCTCCCCTTCCACGCGGGCCTGTTGCAGCTCGCTGACCAGGTCCGTGCCGGGCGCGCGGGCGCGGGCCTCCAGCACCTCGCCGAAGGAGTGGCGCAGCTCCGCCACCGCGTCGCGGGCCCGCTGCTTGCGGTCCTCCTCCTCCGGCCGGACGGTGGTGACGCCGCCGGTGATCAGGTCCGCCCACTGCTTCAGGCGCGTGGCGCGCGACGGGTCCAGGCCCAAGAGTTCGCTGATGACCGCGGCGGGGATGCGCAGCGCGTACGGCGGCATCAGGTCCACGGGCACGCCCCGGGGCAGGTCCGCCACCGCCTGCCGGCAGAGGTCGCGCACGCGGGGCTCCAGCCGGGCCATGGCCGTGGCGCCGAAGGCCTTCTGCACCAGGACACGCAGGCGGGCGTGATGCGGCGGGTCCATGGTGAGCATGGACTCGGAGAAGGGGTTGCCGCCCAGCCACGGCGGGTTGGTGGCCACGCGGAAGCCCTGCGAGGAGAAGCGCCGAGGGTCCTTGAGGACGCGCAGGACGTCCTCGTGGCGCGACACGGCCCACATGCCACCGGGCTCCACCTGACACACGGGGGCCTCGCGGCGCATGCGGGCGTAGGTGGGATAGGGGTTGGCCTTCACTTCCGGCGACAGGAGGTTGAAGCGCTCGCTCATGGCAGGCAATACGCAAGCAGCGAACGTCTCTGGCACTCAAGACGAAGGAGCGGACGGAATGAAATACGCCAACCTGGGACACACGGGCCTGCGGGTCTCCCGCATCTGCCTGGGCTGCATGAGCTACGGCACCCCGAAGTGGCGCCCGTGGGTGCTGGACGAAGAGGCGGCGCAGCCCTTCTTCCGCCGCGCGGTGGAGCTGGGCGTCACCTTCTTCGACACCGCGAACATGTACTCGGACGGCGTCAGCGAGGAGGTGACGGGCCGCGCGCTGCGCAAGTACGCGAAGATGGACGAGGTGGTGCTGGCCACGAAGGTCTACTTCCCCATGGGCAGCGGCCAGAACGAGCGCGGCCTGTCACGCAAGGCCATCACCCAGGCCTGCGAGGCGAGCCTCAAGCGGCTGGGCGTGGACACCATCGACCTGTACCAGATCCACCGGATGGACCCGAACACGCCCATCGAGGAGACGCTGTCCGCGCTGGATCAACTCGTGCGTCAGGGCAAGGTGCGCTACCTGGGCGCGAGCTCCGCGTACGCATGGCAGTTCATGCGCGCGCTGAGCGTGTCCGAGCGCAACGGCTGGGCGCGCTTCGTGTCCATGCAGAACCACTACAACCTCGTCTACCGCGAGGAGGAGCGGGAGATGATCCCCCTCTGCGAGGCGGAGGGCGTGGGCGTCATCCCCTGGTCGCCGCTGGCGCGCGGGCTGCTGGCGGGTTCGCGCAAGTCACTGGACGACAAGGAGTCCACGACGCGCGCGGGCTCCGACACGCTGTCGCCGGTGCTCTACAACCAGCCCGGGGACTGGGACGTGGTGGAGGCGGTGAAGCAGGTGGCGGAAGGACGCAAGGCCCCGCCCGCGCAGGTGTCGCTGGCGTGGCTGTTGTCCAAGCCCGCCGTCACCGCGCCCATCATCGGCGCGACGAAGCCCGAGCACCTGGAGGACGCGGTGAAGGCCGTGACCCTCAAGCTCACGCCCGAGGAGGTGAAGGCGCTGGAGGCCCCCTACAAGCCGCACGCGGTGCGCGGCATGTAGGCCGGTGCCAGCAGGTGGACGCGCCTTTCAGCGCTCCTTCACGAGCGCGTCCACCTTCTTCTCCAGCGGCTGCACGTCCTCGAAGAACGAGTCCATGGAGCGCGCCGGCGCCACGCGCAGCACCGGCGGCAGGAGCGAGCGGGGGAACTCCAGCGACTCGCTGAAGGGCTCGTTGCCCAAAAGCTCCGACACGTTGGTCAGCGTCAGCACGCCCAGCGACGCGATGACGAGCCCGCGCACCAGCCGCGCCGAGCGCCAGCGCGTCACGTAGCGCAGGTGCCAGTACAGCCCCCATCCCACCAGCCCCAGCACCGCCAGCGTGCGCACGAAGCCCAGCCACGCGCCCAGCGAGAAGCTGAAGCTCAACAGCGCGAACAGCGGCGGCGCCACCGCGAAGCCCAACAGCAGCAGCGCGCCAATGGTGGCGTGCACCCGGAAGTGGAAGCTGCGCCGCGCGATGCGGCTCGCCAGCGACCAGCCTCCGGCCCACAGGAGCGCAAGGCCCAGCGGCAGCACGCTGGACAACAGCAGGTCGCCCCAGTCCGTCTTCCCGAACTGGGTCACCCGCTCCGAGATGAACGACACGGCCACCAGCGCCTGCATCGCCAGCGCGAAGGCGCGGGGACGTTCGAAGAGGCGCTCACGCGGTGAGGCCGGGGCCTCGTTGACGACGGTGTCCTCCACCATGAACGAGCGCGGACGGAAGCGCAGCACCGTGTCCCCCACGGACACGCGCGTGTCCGGGGTGAGCACCAGTTCCTTCAGTCGCGCCCACGGCTCCACGCTGAAGGTGCCGTTCACGCTGCCCACGTCGTGCAGCACCACCGCGCCGTCCTCGCGCCGCTCCAGGCGCAGGTGCTCGGCGGAGACCTTGGGGTCGTCCAGGATGATGTCGTTGGCGTAGCCGCGCCCCACCGAAACCGGCAGCTTGTCCAGCCGGTGGCGTGACTGGACGGCGTCCCCTTCCAGCACCTCCAGGAAGATCACTTCGTCCACGACAGGCCCTCCAGGTAGCGGCGCGCCAGCTTGCGCGCGTTCTCCGCGGAGAAGCCGCCCAGCGTGAGGCTGGTGTCCACGCCGTGCGTCGTCGCGTTCAGCGTGGCCGCGCGCAGCACCAGGTCGTAGAGGCCCGGGAAGCGGCGGTAGGCGCGCAGGCAGATGGCGGCGCGCACCGTGAGGCCGTTCACGTCCACGAACTCCGACTTGCAGCGGAAGTTGGTGACGTCCTCGCGCGTGGCGGCCACCGCGTCCGGGTCCTGCGAGAAGAGCGTGCTGTAGAGCGCGGAGAAGCGCATCGCGCCCAGCTTCTGGCTCTCCACGTGCTGGTGCAGGTAGGCCACCACGCCCGTGCGGTGGCTGGAGGACAGGAAGATGTCCTCCTCGGAGGAGCACTGGTAGCTCGTCACCGTGTAGGGCGTCTCCGGATCATGCGGCGTGTCGCCCCAGCACTTGAGGAACGGGCTCCAGCGGCCGGGGACGCGATAGGCGCCCAGCGCCTGCTTCGGCAGGTCCGTGGCCATCAGCCGGTCGGTGATGCGCTGCTGGTTGGCCATCAGCTGATCCTTCACGGACGTCATCAGCGCGGCGGAGTCCGGCGGAGCGCCCTGCTCCAGCGCCTTGTCCAGCAGCGTCCGCGCGCGGGCCACCGGCACCAGGAAGCCCACCTGGTTGCCCATGGTGGCCACGTTGACGCCCACGACGCCGCCCTCGCCGCTGAGCGTGGGCCCGCCGCTCATGCCGGGGTTGATGGCGCCGGTGAAGTGCACGCGCTCGTAGAGGGCGTCGCGCACCAGGCCGTTGTAGGTGCCCTCCACGATGGTGGTGCCCAGGTCGCGCGGGTTGCCCATGGCGAACAGGCGCGTGCCCTGCGGCGGTTCGTGCTCCTCCAGCTTGAAGAAGTCGCTGACGGGCGAGTCCACCTGGATGACGGCCAGGTCGCTGGCCACGTCCACCGCGAGCAGGCGCACCGGCACCGTCGCGTCGCCCCGGTCCAGCTCCGCCGTGTAGTCCTCCGGGTGGAGCACCAGGTCGGAGACGACGTGGTAGTTCGTGAGGGCGTGGCCCTTCGCGCTCACGAAGAACGCGGAGCCGATGGAGGACTTCGTGCCGGAGCGGCGCTCGATGATGCGCACCTGCGCGACGCGGCCCTGGATGCGGCGGAACAACTCATGCGTGGCCGGAGGCAGTGACGCCACCGGCAGGGGCGGCACCACCGCGTCCGCGACGCCCGCGTCCGGCGCGGGAAGGACCGGCGGCGCCGGGGACGCCGCGGCCTCCGGAGGGGCCACGGGCCCCTGCGCGAGCACGGCGGCAAGGAGAAGGGAGTACATGGGCGGCAGGCACCGTATCCCACCGCGAGCCCCACTGGGGGACGCTGTCGCCCCCTGTTGAGAGGGCTCAAGAAGCGGCCGGCCCCTCCCCCTGCCGGCGGCGGCGCCAGGCCGCGTACGACACCACCAGGGCCCCCGCCAGGG
>NZ_RAWL01000287.1:0-11234 GCF_003668885.1 Corallococcus sp. AB049A
GGGCGCTCGTGGGCTCATCCAACAGCAGCAGCGACGGGCGGCGCAGGAACGCGCGCGCCAGGGCCAGGCGCTGGCGTTGCCCGCCGGACAGGCGGCTGCCCCGCTCGCCCACGGGCTCATCCAGGCCGCCGGGCAGCGCGCGCACGAAGTCCTCCGCGTGCGCCAGCCGCAGCGCCTCCCACAGCGCGTCGTCCGGCGCGTCCGGCTGGCCCAGGCGCAGGTTGTGGCGCACGGTGCCGGAGAAGAGCACCGGCTCCTGCGGCACCCACGCCAGCTGCGCGCGCACGCTGGAGGCCTTGAGGGAGGACAGCGGCACGCCGTCCCACTTCACCTCGCCGCCGGAGGGCGGCAGGAAGCCCAGCAGCACGGAGAACAGCGTCGTCTTGCCCGCGCCGGACGGGCCCACCAGCGCCACGCGCGCGCCGGCGGGAATCGTCAGGTCCACGCCCTTGAGCGCCTCGCGTCCGTCCGAATAGGTGGCGCGCACGCCGGACAGCTCCAGGGCGCGCGACAGGGGAGGGGCCTCTTGCCCCTCGTCCGGCGGCACCGGCGCGTCCGCGAGCGAGAACAGCCGCTCCGCCGCCGCCAGCCCCGTCAGCACCTGCGACAGCGTGCCGCTCAGCGACTTCACCGGCTGGTAGAGCAGCAGCGCCGCCGCCATGAAGGACAAGAGCCGCCCGGCGAGCGTCGGGTCCATGGACACCGCGCGAGCCCCCCACGCCACCGCCACCGCCACGCCGACGATGCCCAACAGCTCCACCGTGGGGCTGAAGGCGCCGCGGATGAAGAGCGAGCGGCGCATCTCCGACAGGTAGGCCTCCGCCTCCGCGTCGAACGACTCCAGCGCGCGGGGCACCGTGCCGTAGGCCTGGACCACGGGGAGGTTCTGCAGCTGCTCGGCGGTGATGGCGCTGAGCGCACCCAGATTGGCCTGCGAGCGGGTGGCCACCTTCTTGAGCGAGCGCGCGAAGCGGCTCACCGGCACCACCGTCACGGGCACGACGACGAACGTGAAGAGAAAGAGTTTCGCGTCGATGAGGAAGCAGGTCGCCAGCAGTGCGACAATCTGCAGCCCATCCCTTACGTACGATGACAACGCCTGGGTGACCGAAAACTCCACCAGGGGTACGTCCGAGGTGAACCGGGAGACGATTTCCCCCGAGTGGCGCTGCTCGAAGAAAGCCGGCGGCTGGGCGAGCAGGCGCCCGTAGAGAAAGCCTCTCAGGTCGGCCATCACCCGCTGGCCCAAGCGCTGCATCAGGCCGCCCTGCAGGAACTGGGCGGTGGCCTTCACCAGGGCCACGGCCACCACCAGCAGGGGCAGCCGGGACAGCAGGACCTCCGGCGCCAGGGTCATCCCCGCGACGGTGACGGGGGCGCCGGTGAGGACGGCGCGCAGCAGGGGGCCGACGATCCAGGCGTAGGCCGAGGTGGCGGCAGCGGCGGTGAGCGAGGCCAGCGTGCCCGCGAGGAGCAACCGGCGGTAAGGGCTGAGGTAGCCCAGGAGCCGGCGATAGACGTGCGCGGAGGGACGGGGGGCCACGGAGGGGGGGCACTCTGTCACCGAGGCGACGGTGCCGTCCAAGCCAAAGGGGTGTGGGAAGCGCGCGTGCATGGCCGCCCGCCCCACGGCCGGTCAGGGAGCGCTCGCGCCCGCCTGCGTTGCCGCATCCCACACGTGCGGACAGCTTGAGATGCGCCATGGAAACCAACTCCGAGAAAGAAGTCCTGTTCAATCCCGGCTGCGAGTCGGTCGTCGATGATGAAGAGCGCCGCCGTCTGCTCTGGCTGATGGCCGAGTACTTCCGCACCATTGGTTACTCGGACATCAAGGCCCGGCTCCCTGGCTTCATGCCGCCGCCCGTGCTCTCCGGCACCATTGAAGACCACCGGCCGGACTTCACCTGCCGCCAGTCCGACTCCGCCCGCACGCCCATCATCCTGGAGATCGTCACCCCGGGCATGGTGGATGATCCGACCGCGGAGAACCGCTGGAGCCTGCTGGCGAGCGCCGCGAAGCTCTACAACGCCGAGCTGCACTTCGTGGTCCCCAAGTGGTCCACCAGCGGCCCCGTGGACCCGGCCCTCAAGCGCCGGCTTGCCCGCATGGAGCTGACGGTCAACCGCGTCTGGACCGTGTAACGCTGAACCCCTGCTTCACACAGGGTTGGACCGGGCCTGGATTGCTGGCGTGTTTCGCTGCGTTATAGTGACTCCGATTCTCTACGCAGCTTGAAAACGCCAGCAATTTCCAGGGGTTCGATTCAATGGCAGGGGCCGCAGGGCAGAAGCGCGACTACTACGAGGTCCTGGGCGTCCAGAAGAACGTTACGGCGCAGGACCTGAAGAGCGCGTTCCGGAAGGTCGCGTTGCAGTACCACCCGGACCGCAACCCCGGGAACCACGAGGCCGAGGAGAAGTTCAAGGAGGCCTCGGAGGCCTATGAGGTCCTGAGCGATCCCGACCGGCGCACGAAGTACGACCGCTTCGGACACGCGGGCAACCCCTTCGGGGACGCGGGCGGCGGCTTCCAGGGCGTCAACATCAACGACATCTTCGGGGAGATCTTCGGCGACATCTTCGGGGGTGGCGGCGGGCGTGGCCGGCAGCGCAACAGCCGGGGCGCGGACCTGCGCTACAACCTGGAGATCAGCTTCGAGGAGGCGGCGTTCGGCTGCCGCCCGAAGGTGACCATTCCCCGTCCGAAGAAGTGCGAGACCTGCTCCGGCTCCGGCAGCAAGAGCGGCGCGGCGCCCCGGCAGTGCGCGGCGTGCGGCGGCAGCGGAGAGCTGCGCTACTCGCAGGGCTTCTTCGCGGTGTCCCGGCCGTGCGGTGACTGCGGCGGTTCGGGCGCCACCATCCCGGATCCGTGCGCCAGGTGCCGGGGCTCCGGGAAGACGCCGTCGGAGGAGGTCATCGAGGTCGCCATCCCGGGCGGCGTGGACAACGGCACGCGCGTGCGGCTGGGCGGCATGGGCGAGCCGGGAGACCGGGGCGCGCCCGCGGGCGACCTGTACGTGACGGTCATCGTGCGCGAGCACCCGCTGTTCCAGCGCGAGGAGTACGAGGTCTTCTGCGAGGTGCCGGTGTCCTTCACGCAGGCGGCGCTGGGCGCGAAGATCGACGTGCCCACGCTGGACGGCAAGGTGAAGATGACCATTCCGCAGGGGACCCAGTCCGGCAAGGTGTTCCGCCTGCGCGGCAAGGGCATCCCGCACCTGCACAGCCAGCAGCGCGGGGATCAGCACGTGCGGGTCATCATCGAAACGCCCACGGAGCTGTCCTCCAAGCAGCGTGAGCTGCTGGAGCGCTTCGCGGAGGTGTCCGGCGAGGAGACCCATCCCCAGTCGAAGTCCTTCTTCGACAAGGTGAAGGAGCTCTTCGGCTGATTCGCCTGCGACGTTTCCCTTCTCCCGTGGAGGGGAAGGGAAACGTTGTTCATGGCGACGAGGGCTGGCTTGTCAGCCAGAACCAGTCGCCATTGCTTCGAAGCGCTCCTCCCATGAAGTTCGAGAAGGTGCTGGCGATCTCCGGGCAATATTCGGGATCGGGAAACATCTCGCGATAGCCATCGCGAAGGGGATATCGGCCAGCTCGCGCGGAACCGACATCCAGGATGATGCAGTTGCCGTCCTTGACCGCGCAGATGGACCACCAGTCAGCGGGTCCTCTGTCGTCGGTGTCCTTCCCGCGGATCGCGACGCGCGCGCGGACGATTTGTGCGAGCGGATGGAAGCGGAACGGGGGATCGATCCGGTCGAAGAGATCTGCCCCATCGCAGTGCAGATAGAACGCACGCAGGTCCGGATCCAACTTCCAACCTGCCCGCTGCTCGAAGGCTTCGATCTGCTCGGCTGTGGCGGGCGGATTCGGAAAGTGCCGCTGGGAAATCTCCAGCAGCATCGCGCTCATCGGATCCGGTTCATTCGCCATAGGGATAGTCGACTCCCACGCTGTTCCATGGCGGTGTTCCGGCATAGCACTGGCCATAGGAGTCCGTGACGTACTGATGAAGGTCTTGGGGCAGCGGAATCACATTGTCCCAGTCGACAGGGTTGCCGCCGTGACCCAGGTCGAAGACGTGGTGCCCTTGCCAGGGTGTGCCGCCCGCGTCGCTCGGCCAGGCCCCCATGCGCTTCGCCCACTCGCGACGGAACGTGTCGCGGATGTTGTTCCAGCGACTGCGGCTCGCTCGCGTCGCGGCTGGCGCAACGGGTGGGTAGTTGCAGCAGCAGTGCGTCACGCCGTACCGGCTGCCCGCGTGGACGACAGGCCCTTCGAAGTCCATCTTGATGTCCGCCAGCCAGATGCAGCCCATGAGCGTGTTGCCCGTCGCCGCGCACTTGCTCTCGCAGGAGCGCATGAACGCGGGTCTGCATTGCCATGGGCCATAGTGGATGACCGTGCGGAAATGACCTCCTCCGGGGACGGCGACCTGGGGCCCCACCCATTTTCGGCCAGGGCCTGCCAATGCGGGAGTCACCGAGCCGCAAGCCGTGGAGGCAAGCGCCAGGGCCACAATGGCGGAGATGCTCCATCACGGGGAGCGGGAAGGGTGGGTTTCCACGGTCACGATGTTAGAGCGTCCGCCGCCTGCGCCGCGATGTGTCCATGGTCGCCGGCCAGGCGTGCGTTCCCACCCACGCGGGGTGCGGTCCCGTGGCCACGGGGCAGGGGCTCCCCTCGGTGACGCACGCGGGCACGCGCGGTGCACTGAAGCGGACGTTCCAGGGGAATCTTCCCCCCGCTCAAGTGTCGACGGAGCCTCACCCGCGCTGCTATGCACCTCGCCATGGAAGTCCTCTCCGCATCGCGCCGCGCGCTCGTCGCCGCGCTGGCCCTGACGTTGACCGCCTGCCCCAAGTCGCCCTCCCGCACCGACAGCCGGGACGGCACCTCCGGGGACGACACCACCCAGAACAACCGCCCGCGCGTGGAGGTGAAGCAGGACGCCACCGCGAACGCCGCGCTCGCGCAGGCCCGCACCCAGGCGCAGGGCAACCCGGACAAGAAGCAGGCCGCGGAGGCCTACCTGTCCGTGCGCAAGGCGTACCCCGCCACCACCGCCGGCCAGGACGCGCTCTACAACGCGGGCGTCCTCTACTTTGAAGCGAAGGACTACGCGAACGCGCGCAAGACCTTCAACGAGCTGCTCTTTGAAAACCCCCTCTACGCCCAGGCCGAGGACGCCAAGCACAAGCTGGCCGTCTCCGCCATGGAGGTGGGCGCCTACCGCGACGCGTACCAGACGCTCATCAGCCTGGCGGAGCGCGCGGAAGGGGCGGAGAAGGAACAGCTGCTGAAGGAGGCCGCGCGCGCGGCCGAAGGCGCGGGCCTGTACTCGCAGGCGCTGTCGTCCGCCGTGAAAGAGGCGGGTGACGCCCAGACTTCCGAGGAGAAGTCCGCCGCCGTGACGAAGGTGGAGCAGCTGGTGGAGGGCCGCGCCAGCTTCCTCGACATCGCGCGCGTGCAGGAGGGGCTGTCCCCGTCCAACCCCGCGTGGCCGGTGCTCCAGTTCAAGCTGGCGCGCATCTACTACCACCTGCGTGACTGGACCCGCCTGGAGGAGACGCTCCAGACGTACCTGCGCGAGGCGCCCAACAGCACCTTCGCGCCGCAGGCGAAGGAGCTGCTCGCGCGTGCCACCCGCCGCGTGGAGGTGCGCCCGCGCACGGTGGCGGTGCTGCTGCCCATGACGGGCCGCTACCAGCCCATTGGCGAGGCGGTGCTGCGCGGCGTGAAGCTGGCCCTGCAGGGCAGCGACATCGAGCTGGTGGTGAAGGACACGCAGGGCGACGTCAACAAGACGGGCACGGCGATGGAGCAGCTGGCGTTCGACGACGGCGCCATCGCGGCCCTGGGGCCCCTCTTGGTGGACGACACCAAGCGCGCGGCGCTGCTGGCGGAGGAGCTGCAGGTGCCGCTTTTGACGCTGAGCCGTCAGGAGGGCATCACGGACATTGGTCCGTACGTCTTCCGCAACATGCTGACGAACTCCGCGCAGGCGCGCGCCATCGCGGACTACGCGATGAACGTGAAGGGCTACAAGCGCTTCGCGGTGCTCTACCCGAACATCCCGTACGGCGTGGAGCTGGCGAACGAGTTCTGGGACGACGTGGTGTCGCGCGGCGGCGCGGTGCGTGGCGCGGAGTCGTATTCGTACGACCAGACGACGTTCACCGGTGAAGCCAAGCGCCTGGTGGGCCGCTACTACCTGGAGGACCGCGGCGACTACGCGGAGGCCGTGCGCGACGTGCAGGGCGAGGGCATCACGGACGCCTACCGCCGCCGCAAGGCGATGGAGAAGGCGAAGAGCGGCGTGGAGCCCATCATCGACTTCGAGGGCCTCTTCATCCCGGACGACTGGCGCCGGGTGAGCCTGGTGACGCCCGCGCTGGCGGTGGAGGACATCGTCACCAACGCGTGCGACCCGCGCGACCTGGAGCGCATCCGCAAGACGACGGGCAAGAAGGACCTGAAGACCGTCACGCTCTTCGGCACCAACCAGTGGTCCAGCCCCAAGGGCCGCTCGGGCCTGCCGGAGCTGCTGGAGCGCGGCGGCAAGTTCGTCACCTGCTCGGTGTACGTGGACGGCTTCTTCGTGGACTCGCAGCGGCCGGCGACGCAGAAGTTCGTGAAGAGCTACCGCGACGCGTACCGCGAGACGGGCCGCGACCCGGGCCTGCTGGAGGCCATCGGCTACGACTCGGCGCGCATGGTGCGGCAGGTGCTGGACAAGCAGCGCCCCAACACGCGCGCGGCCATGCGTGAGGCGCTGGCGGGGCTGAAGGACTTCGACGGCGCCACCGGCAAGACCTCGTTCAACGACAAGCGTGAAGCGGACAAGCAGCTGTTCCTGCTGTCCGTGGACAACAAGGGCGTGAACGAGATCAACGTGGAGAAGGAGAAGGCCGCCGTCCGCGGCTCGGGTTCATGAGCCTGCGCGCCGGGGGCTTCGTCCTCGTGGGCGCGCTCGCGCTCACGGGCTGCGCGCACACGGCCGCGGGCCTGTCGCCGGACACGGCGGGCCGGTTGGCGTCCACGCCCGGGGGCTTCCTCTCCGGCGCGGTGGAGGGCTTCGACGGCGAGCCCACCGTGCTCAACCGCAAGGACTTCATCTGGGCGCTGGACTTCGCGCCCACGGGCCACCGGGTGGCGTACACGCGCCTGGGGGACAAGGCGTACCACGTCTCCATCTGGGACCTGACCTCTGGATACGCGGGCGCGCCGGTGATGCGCGCGGATCCGTCCGTCAACGCGCAGCAGTACGACCTGGAGGGCGTGGCCTTGTCTCCGGACGGCGCGCGCGTGGCCACGGTGAGCCGCAGCGGCGCGGTGCAGCTCTTCGACGCGGCGACGGGTGCGCAGGTGGCGGTGCTGGCCACGGAGGAGCCGCTGGTGTCGGTGGCCTTCCATCCGGATGGTCAGTGGCTGGCGGTGGGCAGCGCGGCGGGGCTGGTGTCCCTCTTGTCCGTGCCCCAGCTGGGGTTCGGCGCGGAGGCGCGGCTGCACTCGGGGCCGGTGAGCGCGCTGGCGTTCGCGGCGGACGGGACGCTGTACTCGGGCGGCTGGGACGGGCACGTGCGCGCGTCGGACACGCCGGAGCAGGCGCTGAAGCCGGACGTGGCGCGCACGCACTTCGAGCGGCGCGGCGGGTTCGCGGCGGTGCAGGGCCGCGTGGACAGCGGGCCGCCGGTGGTGCTGGCGCTGGACTCGCGCACGCCGGCGGTGGTGCTCACCACGGCGGCGGCCACGGCGTCTGGCATCGACGTGGCGTTCCTGAAGGACACCGTCACCGTGCCGGGCGCGCTGGGCAACAGCGTGGCGCGGCTGGCGCGCGGACGCACGCTGCGCTTCAAGGCGATGACGCTGCCGGGCGTGGACGTGGCGGTGTGTGACGCGTGCGTGCCGCAGGGCAGCCAGGGGGTGCTGGGTGCGCCCTTCAGCGAGCGCGTGGACACGGCCTTCGACGAGACGACGGCGGAGGCGGTGCTCACGCTCAAGGCCGGTGTGCCGGAAGGGACGCCCACGCTGACGGCGCGGGCGCTCACGCCGCGCCTGGACTTCACCTTCCCGGCGCACGTCAACGACGTCACCGTGGACGCGCGCGGCAAGCGCCTGGGCGTGGCCTTCAGTCAGGAGAAGGCGGAGCGCAACCGCACCGTGTACGAGCGCGAGCGCAAGGGCCTGCAGGAGCCCCAGGGCCCGTGGAACGCGGGCGCGCTGGTGGACGCGGCCTCCGGTCAGGTCCTGCGCAAGTGGGAGCTGCACCACGGCGTGGTGTCCACCGCGGCCATCGCGCCGGATGGGCGCTCGCTGGTGTCGGGAGGCTGGGACCGGCGCGTGTACCTCTTCACCGAGGGCGCGGCGGAACCCAAGGGCGAGCTGGAGTTCGGCTGGTCCGTGCGGCGCGTGCGCTTTGGCCCGGACGGGCGTCAGGTGGGCGTGGCGGCGTGGACGCCGCAGAAGGCCACCGGCAGCCAGGAGAGTGACCCGGCCGCGGTGCTGGTGGGCGTGCGCTACGCGTCGTCCCCCACGGTGGAGACTCGCGCGGCTCAGTAGTTGAGGAACACGGCGCTGCGCGGGACACCGCGCTGGCCCAGCTGGGCCATCACGTCCTGCACCATGTCGTGGGGGCCGCACAGGAACGCGATGGCGTGCTCCAGCCGCTCCTCGCCCAGGTGGGCCTGCACGTAGCCGGTGAGGCCCTGCCAGCCGCTGGCGCCGGGGCGGCTCACGGTGCACAGCACCCTCACCCCGTCCTGCTGCCACTGCTTCAGCTCGCCCTGGTACGCGAAGCTGTCCGGCGTGCGCGCGCCGAAGTGCAGCGTCACCTGGCCGTACGCGCCGCGCTCCTGCCGCACGGCGGCGATGACGGGGCGGATGGCGGAGATGCCGGAGCCGCTGGCGAACAGCAGCAGGTCCCGGCCGCGCGCCTTCTCCATGGGGAAGCCGCGCCCCACCGGCCGCGTCACCTCCACACGCGCGCCCACGGGCAGGTGCAGCAGCGCGGACGGCAGCGAGCCCTCGTCCTTGAGGAGGAACTCCCACGTCGTCCCGCTGGGAGCGGGCGGCGAGGCGATGGCGAACATGCCCGCCTCCCCACCCGGCAGGCGCAGCTGGACGTACTGCCCCGGGTGGACGTGCGAGCCCACGAGCGGCGTCCCGCCGATGTCGAGCACCCAGTCGGTGAGGCCATTCGCCGAGGGTGTGCGGGCGGTGACGGTGGCGGTGTGCCAGTCGCTCATGGGTGACTTTCTAACCCGTCCTCCTGACGCGTGCCTGCCCCTGCTAGAGTCGGCCCCGTGAAGACCGTGTTCTGGCTGTTCATGTTCCTCGTCGGCCTGGCCGGCGTCGTGATTCCGCTCACCTACCTGTACACGGCCAGCAAGCTGCCGCGGCTGGAGAGCGAATTCGACGTCGAAAGCCAGCTGCGCCATCGCATCGAAGGCGACCGGATGAGCGTGCTGGCCAGCCGGATGGACCAGGGCGGCCGGGAGCGCGCGGCGGTGACCTTCACGCGGCCGGACTTCTCGCGGATGCCCAAGGACCTGGTGGCGCTCTACATCCGGCAGATGGAGTGCCCCACCTACTTCCAGACGCCTCGCGAGGACGGCCGCGCGTGGGCGTGGCGCCTGTTCGCGGGCGTGACGCTGGGCGCCTCGCCGCCGGGGGATGGCTCCTGCGAGCGGTGGCTGGCGATGCGCATCGCGCGGGAGATGGGCATCGAGGGGGACCTGCCGCTGTCCGTGGCCGCGCACCGGCTGCATGCCTTCTTCCAGAAGGACCAGCTGGTCGCCTACGACCTGTCCACCATCCGCTTCGAGCGCGGCGTCATCGGCGTGGAGGACGCGGCCCGCAAGCTCTTCGGCCGGGAGCTGGGCGAGCTCCAGCTGTCGGAGCTGGCGGAGCTGCAGCTGGCGCTGCCGCCGTACGGGTTCTACAGCGACATCAAGGCGTGCAAGAACGCGAGCCTCATCCGGCAGAACCGCGACATGCTGTTGCAGGACCTGGCGGGCTACGCGCTGGTGAGCGAGGAGCGCGCGCGCAACGCCATTGCCCAGCCGGTGGCGTGCCTGTCGGTGAAGTAGCGGGCCGTTTTCAGCGCCGCACCTCCGCGGGCACCTGCGACAGCCAGCCCACCTCCAGCGCGCCCCACAGGCCCAGCAGGATGGCCTCCGCGGCGTCGTGGCGCAGCGAGGTGGGGCGGGGCGCCAGCGACCAGTCGATGACCCGCCGCGCGAGCCCGTCCGCGGCGTCCTTCGCCTGTGAGCCGCTGCGCTGCTCGCGCGCGTAGAGCAGCCGGTGGCGCCAGTCCTCGGCGGCCACGCGCAGCACCGGCAGGGCGCGGCGCAGGGCCTCGCGCTCCCAGACGTCCGCGATGGGGCCGCCGCCCTCCAGCACCAGCCACGTGAGCGGGGCTGCGCCCTGGAGCACGGCGGGCACCGCGCGCTTGAGCCGCGCGTGCGTGCCGAAGTTCCGCGAGCGGTACCACTGCAGCCGCCCGTCCGCGCCGAAGCGCGCCAGGCCGCAGCGCAGGCCCAGGTCCACCGCGAGCAGCGCAGGGCCTGGGGGCGCGGTCATGGCACGAAGGCTACTTGAGGTAGCGCTGCTTCCAGCCGCGAAGGTCCTCGAGGATCTCCGCGCGGCCCGCCGAGTCGTCCGCGTTCTCCAGGCGCTTGATCTGCTTGTCCAGGTAGTTGAGGGCGGCCTGCTGGGTGAGCCCCTTGTGGACCTTGTTGTCGGCGTACAGGGGGCTGCTCTCCACCTGCTTCACGGTGGCGATGATCTGATCCCGCACGGCGGCTTCGCTGGAGGACGGCCTGGGCGTGGGCGACGGGCCTTCGCGGACGGGCTTCGCGACGGCGGCCTTGGCGACGACCGGCTCCTGCTTCGCCGGCGGAGGCGGTTCGGCGACGGGCGTGGGCGCGGGCTCCTGCACGGGCGCGGCGACGACCTCCGGCGCGGGCGTGGGCGGAGGTTCGACCTTCGGCGCGGGAGGCGGTGTTGGCGCGGTGACGACGACGGGCGGAGGCGTCTGGGTGTTGCCGCGCGTGGCGACGACCACGCCCACGGCGGCGAACAGGACGGCCGCGCCCACGGCGACGGGCACGAAGCGGCGCAGGGAGGAGGTCTCCTCCTGGGGCACCATCAGGTCGTCCTGCGGGATGGGCGGCGGCACCTGGGTGGTGGGGCGGCGCGCGTCCGCGTCGCTGACGACGGCGGCGGCGGCG
>NZ_RAWL01000288.1:0-11183 GCF_003668885.1 Corallococcus sp. AB049A
GGGGGAGGGGGCTCGGCCCACACCGGCTCGCGGCGGTGTTTTCGTCCTGGGGCGCTCGAGGCTTAAAACCCCGGGAGGGCTTCCCGCGTTGATGGGGGACCGCCCGGAGGAGGCGCTGCATGCCGGTCCACCCATCCAGCTCCTCGGAGCCCTCGAGCAGCTTCCTCACGGACGTGTCCCGCTTCCTCGGGGCGTTCCGCTGGGCGTTCATGCCGCTGGGGTTGCTCGCGCTGGTCGCGGTGGGCGTGCACGCGGCGGCGGACACGCTGGATGACCGGCTGCTCACGGCGGTGGACCGGTTGGACTCCGCGTTCGATGCGTGGGTAGGCCAGTTCCCCGCGCTCGCGTCGATGGTGGATTGGGTCTCCCTGGAGACACGCACCCGGTTGGCTCGGGGACTGGCTCTGGTTTGGGAACTGGCGGCGGACCTGCTCCTGGCGCTGCCCACGCTGGGCTACCGCGAGACCGCTGCTGCCCAGCCCGTGGAGCGCTGGCGGCCGGTGACCGCCGCTGCTTCGGAGTCCTCTTCGTGGAGGGCGCTGCTGCGGCGCTGTCTGCGGCGGCCCACTCCGATGCGGTGGGTACGGCCCCTGGCCACGGCGGGCGTGGTGCTCGCGGGCGCTTGCACGGTGGCGCGGCTCGTCCAGGGCACGGTGTACCTGTCGTGGCGGCCCCTGTTCGGCGACGTCGCCTCGGACTGGGCGGCCCGGGGACTGGCGGTGGCGGCGCTGGGCGGTGTCAGCGTGTCGCTGGGGTGGCGCGCGGTGCTGCGCAACCTCCAGCACGCGGACGCGGCGTGTGAGGCGGTGGGCTCTCGGCGGGCGTGGACCCGGGGGCTGTTGGGGTGCCTCGTGGTGGCGCCCCTGGGGCTCGCGGCGGCCTGGGACGCGGCACCCGTGCTGTCCTTCTTTCGCTGAGGGCCCTGACGCATGTTCGCTCGCCGCGCTCGGGGACTGCTGGACTTCACCTTCGCGCTCTTGTGCGTGTGGTGCGCGTACCACCACACGCCCGCGGGCGCGCTGCTGCGGCGCGCGGGAGCCTGGGCCTTCCACACGCGCACCACCGCCCGGCCGCTGCTCGCGTACTACGACGGCGTGAGTGGGACCTCGGTGCCGGTTCCGGCCGCGCTGCCCGCCGCGCTGCTCACGCGGGTTCCCACGAGCGCGGAGGCGCTGGCGTGGGGGACGCACTCGGCGCTGATGGTCCTGGACGCGAAGGCCCGCGAGCCCGCGTTCGCGCTGGCGCGTGAGCTGGCCATCGCTCCGGAGGCGCTGGTGGATCCGGTGAAGGGCCCGGCGGCGACGCGGCGGCTGCTGGATTCGCTCGCGAAGGACTTCCCCTCGGAGGAGGCCCGGGTGACGGCGGTGTTCGCCGGGCGGGTGCCCGCGCGCTTCGCGCTGGAGCGGGTGGACGCCGAGGGTGGGGCGCTCAGCCTGGAGCGCCTGGCGAAGCAGCTGCCCCCGGGCTTCGAGGGCTCCTCCGTGGGCGCGGCGCAGGCGCTGGCCCTGTCCACGGCGTTGATGCTCGGGTGGCCGGTGTCGGAGAGCGCTCCGGTGACGAGTCCCTTCGGCATCCGCGTCCACCCCACGCTGCGTACGCGCCGGATGCACACCGGCGTGGACCTGGCGGTGCGCACGGGCACCACCGTGACGGCGGTGGCCGCGGGCGTGGTGCGCCGCTCGAGCGAGGACTCCGTCAACGGCCGCGTGCTGGTGCTGGACCACGGGCGGGGCGTGACGACGGCGTACTGTCACAACTCCGAGCTGCTGGTGAAGGCGGGCACGCGCGTGGAGAAGGGGCAGGCCATCGCGCTGTCGGGCAGCACCGGCCGCTCCACCGGGCCCCACCTGCACTACCAGCTGGAGCTGGCCGCTCGGCCGGTGGACCCGTTCGGCTTCCGCTCCGCCCTGCGCATGGCGGACGGCGCGACCGAGTTGTGAGGCCGCGTGCCACACGACCCGTGACGTCGGGGCCAGGAAGTAGAGGGGCGCCGGGGTGCGTGTTACGGCGGAGGGCATGGACCCCACGCTGACCGTCCCCGTGCGCCGGGTGCGCTCGCATCCGGACCCGCTGCCCCTGCCGCGCTACGAGACGGAGCTCGCCGCCGGGATGGACCTGCGGGCCGACATCGACGGGGAGCAGGTGCTCCAGCCGCTGGAGCGGATGGCGGTCCCCACGGGGCTGGCCTTCGCGCTCCCTCCGGGCTTCGAGGGGCAGGTGCGCCCCCGTTCGGGGCTGGCGCTGCGGCACGGGGTGACGTGCCTCAACTCCCCCGGGACGGTGGACGCGGACTACCGGGGGGAGGTGCAGGTGCTGCTCGTCAACCTGTCCAACACGCCCTTCACGCTGCGTCGGGGCGACCGGGTGGCCCAGCTGGTGGTGGCACCCGTGACGGCCACGGCCCTGCGCGAGGTGGAGGTGCTGGAGGTGACTTCCCGGGGTGACGGAGGTTTCGGGTCCACGGGGCGTTAGGGCCCATCAGGGCCCGGCGCGCAACGTCGTTCCTCAATGGCTCCGGAGCGGGCAGAATGGAGCCCCCCGGCCGTCCGCCGGGGAGGCCGCCCCCCCGCGGCCCTGTTCCGGAGTTTCACAGCTTTGCTCTGCTACCGCTGCGGCAGCCATGTCCCCGATACGAGTGAAACCTGCGCCACGTGTGGCCAGAAGTTCGACGCGGCCGCGCGTCAGGCGGTGGGGGCGGCGCGCCGGAAGGGAGCCGAGGGCGCGCCGTACAAGCCGGGCGACGTCGTCGCGGACCGCTACGCCATCCAGGAAGTCGTCGGCGCCGGGCCGCTGGGCTTCGTCTTCCGCGCGCAGGACCAGGCCATCGACGTGGAGGTGGCGCTGAAGGTCATCCAGCCCCGGCTGGTGCAGCAGCCCGAGGAGCGCACGCAGTTCGCGCTGTCCATGCGGGTGGGCAAGAAGCTCAACCACCCCAACCTGGTGCGCGTGTACGAGGAGGGCGTGGACGGGGACCGGCCCTTCTTCACGATGCAGCTGCTGGAAGGGCTCACGCTGCGCCGGATGATGGAGCAGCGCGCGGCGAAGGGGCAGCTGTTCTCGCTGAAGGAAGTGGAGCCGCTGCTGGCGCAGATGGCGGCGGCGCTGGACGGGGCGCACCGCTTCGGGCCGCACTCGGACGTGAAGCCGGAGAACGTCTTCGTCCTGCCGGACATGCTGAAGGTGTCGGACTACGGGCTGGGGCTCGCGGTGCCGCACCTGCCCTTCGTGCAGGCGCAGAAGGGCCACCGGGCGGCGGCGTACATCGCTCCCGAGTACGTGAATGGCGCGGAGCTGGACACGCGCATGGACGTGTACTCGCTGGGCGTGTTGATGGGCGAGATGGTGACGGGCCTGCTGCCGGAGGACGGCGGAGTGCCCGAGGTGTCGGTGCGGCATCCGGACCTGCCGCCCGCGTTCGAATCGCTCTACCGCCGCGCGCTCAACCAGAACCCGCTGGCCCGTCCGAAGTCCTGCGGTGAGCTGCACGCGGAGTTCGCGGCGCTGGTGCAGCGCCACCCGGCCGCTGCGTCGCGGCAGCGCGCGATGCCCGCATCGGGAGCGTTGCCTCCGTCCGCAGTGGCCGCGCGTGCGGCGAACAAGCCGCTGCCGCCGGTGCCCACGGGCATGCTGCCGGTGGCGAGCGCGCCCACGCCGGCCGCGCCCGTTCCCGTGGTGGAGGACGATCCGCCTCCGGATGCGACGCAGCCGCTGGACGCGGCGACGCTGGCGGCCATCCTGGGGTCGAACGCGCAGGCGCTGGACTACATCACGGGGCCGGAAGCGCGCTCCGTGTCCGACGCGGCGACGCAGCAGGAGATGCGCGCGGTGGCCCCTGCGGGCCGCAAGGGCGCGGAGCCGGCGTCGCAGGACCCGCGTGCCTTGGGACAGGGCTCCGAGGCGGCGACGCAGCAGGAGCCCCGTGTGGCCCAGGCCAAGGCCGCCGAGCCGGTGATGCGCATCTTCGCCAAGGCGGAGGAGCCGTCGTTCACGGCGGAGCCGCGGTCCTCGGCCCGTGGCGGAGGTGACGCCTCCAGCGATGGGCGCGCGAGCAGCCGTGGCGAGCTGTCGTCGGGCGGCGATGTCCGGTCCAACGGCCGGGGTGAAGCCGCCGTGGGCGAAGGGCGCTCCAGCCGTGGCGAGAGCAGCCGGGGTGAATCCTCCGGACGCGGTGAATCTTCGTCCACTGATGCGCGCGCCAGTGGGCGGGGCGAGTCCTCCAGCGACGGGCGCTCGAACGGGCGCGGTGAAGCCGCACTGAGCGAAGGGCGCTCCGGTCGCGGCGAGGCGTCCTCCGACGGTCGCTCCAGCAATCGCAACGCGGATGCATCCGCGACGGAGTCACGGTCCAGCCGGAGTTCCGACGACGACGAGCCCTCGGAGTCCCGTTCCTCCAGCCGTGGTGGCCGCTCCTCGCGAGCCTCCGGGGTGGCGGCGTCGGTGAACTCTCGCGGCGCGGAGCCGTCCGGTGCTCGCGCGCCTCGGGCTTCAGCGCCCCAGGGCGCGGTCCGCGGCTCCGGCGTCCAAGGTGAGAACTCCTCGGGCGGCCGCTCGCGCAAGGGCGAACCTCCTCCGGATGTGTCGGGTGTCCGCTCCTCGGCGCGCAGGCTGCCGCCGTCGGCCTCGGGCCTGCACACGCTCCCCACGACGCGCGCCACGCAGGCGAAGCCGGCCCGCTCCGGCCTCAGCTCGATGGCGTGGATGATCATCCTCGCGGTGGCGGGCGTCGTGCTGGGCGCGGGCGGTGGCTACCTCTACCTGCGCCTGCGTCAGGCCCAGGCCGCGAAGAACAGCCCCTCGCCCGCCACGACCGGTTCGGCCGCCGCGACGGGCGGCATCATGGCCTCGGACTCGTGTCCGGCCGGCATGAAGCTGGTGAGCGGGGGCAGCTTCAAGAAGGGCTCCTCTCCGGAGGACCTGCAGGCGTCCGGCTCCACCGACGAGATGCGCATGGACAGCGTCATGGTGGACTCGTTCTGCGTCGACGAACACGAGTTCCCCAACCAGCCGGGCCGCAAGCCTCGCGTCTCCGTGACGTGGCTCGACGCGAAGTCCTCGTGCGAAGCCATCGGCAAGCGGCTGTGCTCCGAGGACGAGTGGGAGAAGGCCTGCAAGGGCCCCGGCAACGCGCGCTTCTCCGCCGGCGACGAGCAGGCCCAGACGGCCTGCAACACCGGGACGACGGAAGGCGCCGCGCGCGCCCTGGCCCCCTCCGGTTCCTTCGCGTCGTGCCGCTCCGCCTATGGCGTCATGGACCTGTCCGGCAACGTCGCCGAGTGGACCGCCTCCAACTTCCCCGGCAGCGAGGAGCGGCTCATCAAGGGCGGCGCCTTCGACACGCCCGGCGACACCGCCCGGTGCTCCGCGCGCCGCCGGGGTGCCGCGTCGCTGAAGGTCGCGGACGTGGGCTTCCGCTGCTGCCAGAACGTGCTGCGATGACGCCCGCCCGGCCCCGCGTCGTGGCCGTGAAGTCCTCGAGCCTGGCGCCGGACGCCTCCTTCCTCGCCGGCTTCGCGTCCGAGGCCCGCGCGGACGTCACCGGGCTGACCCTGGAAGAGAGCCCCATGGAGGGCACGGCAGGGAAGGTCGGTGGCCTCTGGAGGGTTGCGGACAGGGCCGCGGGCAACGCTTGCGTCATCCAGGGTCTCGTTCAATCTCACCGTCGCGAAGAAGTCAGGTCCGTCCTGTGACGTCGCGCTGGAAGTGCTCCGGTTCGCGGCGCGCCGGGACTTTGCCGTGAAGGTCTACGAGTGATTCCACGCTACAGCCGTCCCGAAATGGCCTCCCTCTGGTCCGACGTCGCCCGCTACCGCCGCTGGCGCGACGTGGAGCTCGCCGCGCTGGAGGGCATGGTCGCGCAAGGCCTCGCCCCCAAGGAGGCGCTGGCGGACTGCACCGCCCGCGCCGGTGACTTCACGGAAGCGGACGCCGCGCGCATCGAGGAGATTGAACGCACCACCAAGCACGACGTCATCGCGTTCCTCACGTTCGTGGAGGAGCGCGTGGGCCCCAGCGCCCGCTGGCTGCACCTGGGCATGACGTCCTCGGACGTGCTGGACACGTCGCTGGGGCTCACCCTGCGCGACTCCCTGGACCTGCTCCTGAAGGGCATGGACCGCGTGATGGCCGCGGTGGAGAAGCGCGCCTTCGAGCACAAGCACACGCTGCAGATGGGCCGCAGCCACGGCATCCACGCGGAGCCCATCACCTTCGGGCACAAGCTGGCCATCTGGTACGACGAGCTGCGCCGGGGCCGCACGCGCCTTCAGCACGCGCGCGACACCATCGCCGTGGGGAAGATTTCCGGCGCGGTGGGCACGTTCGCGCACCTGCCGCCGTCGGTGGAGGAGCACGTCTGCCAGAAGCTGGGCCTCACGCCCGCGCCCGCCTCCAGCCAGGTGGTGCAGCGCGACCGGCACGCGGAGTTCTTCACCGCCATCGCCCTGGTGGGCGCGAGCCTGGAGAAGTTCGCCGTGGAAATCCGCCACCTCCAGCGCACGGAGGTGCGCGAGGCGGAGGAGCCCTTCACGCCGGGACAGAAGGGCTCCAGCGCCATGCCGCACAAGCGCAACCCCATCCTGTCGGAGAACCTCACGGGCCTCGCGCGCCTGTTGCGCGGCTACGCGGTGAGCGCCATGGAGGACGTGGCGCTGTGGCATGAGCGGGACATCTCGCACTCGTCCGTGGAGCGCGTGATTGGTCCGGACGCCACCATCCTGCTGGACTTCATGCTCCACCGCTTCGCGGGCCTGGTGGAGAACATGCGCGTCTACCCGGAGCAGATGAAGAAGAACCTGGAGCTGCTGGGCGGCGTGGTGAACTCGCAGCGCCTCTTGCTGGAGCTCGCGCGCAAGGGCATGGACCGGCAGGCCGCGTATGTCGTCGTCCAGCGCAACGCGATGAAGATGTTCGAGGAGGGCGTGGACTTCCGGCAGGCCCTGCTCAACGACGCGGACCTGCTCAAGATGATGACGCCCGAGGAGATTGCCGACTGCTTCTCCCCGGGCTACCACACGCGCCAGATGGACGCGGTGTTCCAGCGCGTCTTCGGCCGCGCCAGCTGAAGCGCGCGGCCTTCCAGCGGGCGGCAGGGCCTAGAGGTAGCCCTTCGCCCGCAGGTGCTCTTCGATGCGCGAGTGCACGTCGCCGGGCGTCAGCGCCAGCGACGTGCCGGTGATGCGCTCGTAGGCGGCCACGTACTTGGTGGCCAGGTCCACGCGCACGTCATCCGGGATGGCGGGCACGGCCCCATGGCCGGAGAAGTTCCGCTCGCGGATGAGCCACTGGCGGATGTTCTCCTTGTCCAACATCTTCTGGTCCTCGCCCTTGGCGAAGCGCGACTCGTACTCGTCCGCCACCCAGTAGCGGCTGGAGTCCGGGGTGTGCATCTCGTCGATGACGTACAGGTCGTCACCGACCTTGCCGAACTCGTACTTCGTATCCACCAGGATGAGGCCGCGCGTGCGCGCCCACTTCTGGCCCTCCTGGAACAGGCCCCGGGCGGCCTCCGTGATGCGGGCCCAGTCGCGCGGCGTGGCCAGCCCGCGGGACAGGATTTCCGCCTCGGAGATGGGCTCGTCGTGCTGGCCGTACTCCGCCTTGGTGGACGGCGTGAGGATGGGGGCTTCGAACGCGCTGTCCTTGCGCAGGCCCTCCGCGAAGGGGACGCCGTAGGCGGTGTGCGTGCCCTTCTGGTAGTCGCGCCACAGGCTGCCCGTGAGGTAGCCGCGCACCACCACCTCCACGGAGTAGGGCTGGCAGGCGCGCGCCACGGTGACGTTCGCGTCCGGCACGTCCAGCACGTGGTTGGGGACGATGTGCTTCGTGCGGTCGAACCAGAAGGCCGCCAGGCGGTTGAGCACCTCGCCCTTGAAGGGGATGGTGGTCAGCACGTGGTCGAACGCGGAGAGGCGGTCGCTCGTCACGAGGATGAGCGTGTCGCCCTTGCGGTACGTGTCGCGAACCTTGCCCTTGTAGGGCGTGCCGAGCGACGGCAGGTCCGTCTGGCGAAGCGTGTGGGTGAGTTGCGCGTGGAGGGCGGTGGTGTTCACGTCGGAAGCGCCTCGAGGCCCGAGCGGGGCCAGCTCATGAGGCGCGCGACTCTACTGGAGGCCCGCCGCCATGGAAGCAGGACCGTAGGCCGTTGCCAGATAGAGGAACGCCGGGTTGATCCGCAGGATGCCGTCCACGTAGGCGACCGCGTACGGCGCGCCCGCGGCCCGGTCCACCCGCACCGCGCCCTCCGGCTGGATGCCCCACAGCGCCAGGAGCGTGCGCGCCACCAGCTCCGCGGCCTCGCGCTCCGACAGGCCCTGCAGGCTCTCCCTGCGGTCTTCCGGCCAACGGTCACCCGTGCGCGCGTCGAAGACGAACTGGAGGCCGCTGCCCGCGTCCGGCGGCTGGAGCAGGTCCGCGCGGGGCTCGAAGCCCGGCGCCGCGACGAACTCGTTGCCCTGGATGATGGGGAAGAGCGCCACGCCCTGCGCGGACTGCCCGGCCTGGACTTCCGACTGGCGGGCAATCTCCCGGAAGAGCTCCAGGCGGACGGCCGGGGCCTCGAACTCCACCACCTCCGGCGAGCTGCTCAGCGCCTGCCGCGCCGTGAGCGAGGAGCGCACGGGCGCACCCGTGCCGTCGCACGCGGTGGTGAGCAGGGACAGCGACAGGAGCAGGCCAGGGACCCAGCGACGCATCAACGGGAATATACCGATCACGCGGACGCACCACCAGCTAAACTCCGGTGCATGCGTCCTGGCGCGGAGCTGACCGTCGTCCTTCATCAGACCCGTTCACCCGACAACCTGGGTGCTGTCTGCCGGGTCATGGCGAACTTCGGTTTTGAACGGCTCGTCGTCTCGGAACCCTTCGTCGAGGACTTCAGCCTGGCGGAGAAGATGGCCGTGAAGGGCGGCCACATCCTCGCGGGCATGCGCGTGGCACCCACCCTCCAGGAGGCCCTGGAGGACTGCGTGTACGTGGTGGGCACCACGTCTCGCACCCAGGTGGAGAAGCGCACCCCGCTGACGCCGGAGGACGCGGCGCGGCGGCTGGCGGAGGAGAGCACGCGGGGCAGGGTGGCGCTGTTGTTCGGCGGCGAGCAGCGCGGGCTGTCCGACGAGGACCTCACCCACTGCCAGGATCTGCTCGTCATCCCCACGTCGGACGTGCAGCCGTCCATGAACCTGGCGCAGTCCTCCGCGGTGCTCCTGTACCTCTGCCACCGGCAGGGGCTCACGTCAGCGCCCGCGCTGCCTCAGGAGGAGGAGGCCGGCGCGAGGCTGGGGACGCTCAACGCGCTGAGCGGGCGCATGCGCGCGGCGATGCTGGCGGCGGACTTCCTCAACCCGCAGGCGCCGGAGCACGTGCTGCATGAGCTGGAGCGGACGTTGATGCGTGCGCGGCTGACCCAGCGCGAGGCGGAGCTGTGGCTCAACGCCTTCAAGCACCTGGGCCGCGCGGTGGCGCCGGGGACCTCCCGCGGTTGAGGCGGGGGGCCGGCGCCACGCGGACCCGCGGGGCGACTTAAGCCGCCGCGTCCTTCTTGTAGGTCTCGGCGAAGTGCTTCTCGCACAGGCCGGCCTTGGGGCCCACCTTGGCGCGGCACTCCGGCTTGGAGCACACGCGGTAGCGCGTGTGGGGCAGCTCGCCCTGGCGCCACTTCTTGAAGTGGAAGAAGCAGTAGTTCTTGGCGCGGTAGGGGCGCTTGCAGCCCTCCACCGTGCAGGTCTTCTTGCCGCCGCCCTTGGCGGTGCGCGGCCAATGGGTGAGCTTCGTCGTCTGGGTGGCCTCGGCCATGGTACGGACTCTCCTGCGAAACGATGCTTGAGAAACCCGCGGCGTCACCTGTGGGTGGATCCGCCACGATGTGAAGGCGCACGGTGTATCGCCGGGTTTCGCGGAACGCAAGGAGGCTGGAAGCCCGCTTGGGCCCTGGAGGCCCCTTCCGTCAGGGGGCGCCCAGGCCCTCATCCGCCTTGGGAATACCTCCGGACCGGCTGGACTGGGTGCGCGGTACCGGGGAGAGCAGCTCCTCCAGGACGGAGCGGGCCCCGGCCGTCTGCTCGCCTGGCGTCCCACCCGAGGCCAGCGTGGACGGCGGTGACTCCACCAGGGGCAGGTCCTCCAGCTTCACCTTCAGGGTCATGGGGCGGCCCAGCCGACGCAGGTGGAGCCGGACGCGCTGACCCACGCCGCGCGCGGCCACCTGCCAGCGCAGCGTGTGCGCCCGCTCCACGGACAGCCGGTCCATGTTCAGGATGACGTCCCCGGTGCGCAGGCCCGCGCGGGCCGCCGGGCCGTCCTCCACCACGTCCGTCACCACCACGCCCTTCCCACGGGGGTTCAGGTTGAAGGCCTGCGCCACCTCCGGGGAGAAGTCCTGCACGCTGATGCCCATCCACCCCCGGCGCATGCGGCCGTGCGTCTTCAACTGCGGAATCACCGTCTTCGCGATGTCGATGGGGATGGCGAACCCGATGCCCTGGCCGGACACGTTGACGGCGTTGGCCACCGCCACCACGTCGCCGTGCAAATCCAGCACGGGCCCGCCGGAGTTGCCCGGGTTGATGGAGGCGTCCATCTGCAGGTAGTCGAAGTCGCCGTCGCGGCCGTTGGGCGTCACGTCCGTGCGGCCCACGTAGCTCACCACGCCCACCGTCACGGAGTGCGCCAGCCCGAACGGGTTGCCGATGACGACCACCCAGTCCGCGATGCCCACGTGGGACGCGGACGCGAGCTTGAGCACCGGCAGCTTCCGGGGCGCGTCCACCTTGAGGAGCGCGCAGTCCGTGCGCTCGTCCTCGCCCACGACGGTGGCGGGGAACTCCTCCACGTAGCCGTTGGCGCTGCGGATGGAGATGGTGACCTCCGAGGCCCCGTCCACCACGTGCGCGCTGGTGAGGATGTAGCCGTCCGGATGGATGATGAACCCGGAGCCGATGCCGCGCTGGGGCTCCTCGCCGGGGGCCACCTCCGCGAGGTCCTGACGCGTGGTGATGGACACCACGGCGGGCATGGCCTTGCGGGCCACTTCACTGATGTTCGAGTGCTGCCGGGAGATGGCGCGGTTCTGCGCCTCCATCCACAGCTTGTTGGGCGTCCGGGCCTCGGCGCTCGCCGCTGTTCCCAGCGCGCACGCCAGCATTGCCCCCGTGATGCCGCCCCCGAACCACTTCCAACCCATGGGC
>NZ_RAWL01000289.1:0-11156 GCF_003668885.1 Corallococcus sp. AB049A
AGGGGACGTGGGGCCTGGTCGCGCTCACGGTGCGCGACGACGGGTGCGGGATTCCGAAGGAGCGCCTCAATCAAGTCTTCGACCCGTTCTTCACGACGAAGAAGCGCGGGCAGGGCACGGGCCTGGGGCTGACGATGGTGGCCCACGTCGTGCGCAACCATGGCGGACGGGTGGAGCTGGAGAGCACGCCGGGGCAGGGCACCCGCGTCACCGTGCTGTGGCCGGTGGCCCGCGCCGTCCCAGAGGAACGAAATGCCGAGCGACTTGCCGTCTGACGCGCGCATCCTCGTGGTGGACGACCACGTGGAGATGGGGCGCATGCTCCAGGAGCCGCTGGCCGACGCGGGCTGGACGGTGGACCTGGCCACGGGGGGGCAGGAGGCGCTGACGCTCATCCGCTCGCGCGTGTACGACGCGGTGCTGACCGACCTGCGCATGGAGAAGGTGGACGGGCTGGACGTGCTGGCCGCCGCCCACGCGGTGGACGCGGAGCTGCCCGTGCTGCTGATGACGGCCTTCGGCGGCGTGGAGAGCGCCGTGGAGGCGATGCGCCGGGGCGCGTACCACTACTTCACCAAGCCCTTCCGCCTGGACGAGGTGCGGCTGTACCTGGGCCGCGCGCTGGAGGATCGCCGGCTGCGAGCGGAGCACCGGGCGCTGAAGTCGCAGGAGCGAAGCGGCCTGGGCGCGCTGGTGGGCAAGAGCGCGCCCATGCGCGGGCTGTATGAGCTGATTGATCGGGTGGCGCACGCGGCGGCCCCGGTGCTGCTGCGAGGCGAGAGCGGCAGCGGCAAGGAGCTGGTGGCCCGTGCGCTGCACTTCGAGGGGCCTCGAGCGGCCGGTCCCTTCGTGGCCGTCAACTGCACCGCGCTGCCGGGGCCGCTGCTGGAGAGCGAGCTGTTCGGCCACGTGAAGGGCGCGTTCACCGGCGCCACGTCCGTGCGGCGAGGCCTCTTCGTGGAGGCGCACGGCGGCACGCTGTTCCTGGACGAGATAGGCGACATGCCCACGGAGCTCCAGGCGCGGCTCTTGCGCGTGCTGGAGGACGGCGAGGTGCGCGCGGTGGGCTCGGATGCGAGCCGCACGGTGGACGTGCGCGTGGTGGCTGCGACGCACCAGGACCTGGAGGCGCGCGTGCGGGAGGGGCGGTTCCGCGCGGACCTCTTCTACCGGCTCAACGTCGTCACGCTGCGGGTGCCGTCGCTGAAGGAGCGCCGGGAGGACATCCCCCAGCTGGTGGAGCACTTCACCGCCCGCTCCCGGGCGCGCAATCCGCGCTCGCGCGTGACGTCGCTGTCACCGGAGGTGGTGGCCGCGCTGGGCGCCATGCCCTGGCCGGGCAACGTGCGCGAGCTGGAGAACCTGGTGGAGCGGCTGGTGGTGCTGGTTCCCCGGGAGACGGTGACGCTGGAGGACCTGAGTCCCCACGCTCCGGTGCCGGAGCCGGTGAGCCCACTCGCCCAGGCACAGGAGGGCGTGTGGACCCTGCGCAAGCTGGAGGGGGAGTACATCCACTGGATGGTCCAGCACTGTGGGGGGAACAAGACCCGCGCCGCGGAGCTGCTGGGCATCGATGTGTCCACCATCCATCGTCGTGAGAGGGAGCGGTAGGTTGAAGGTCGCTACACGTGCGCGACAGCTCTCCACAGAGCCACTCCCAGACGGTGAAGGGTCTTTTTTGTGTGAGAAGCCCGAGCGATGCAGCGGCCTCTGCATGGAGGGCAGCTGGTAACAATGCCCGTGTGGGTCGTCAACTCGCCTATCAGCTCGCGCACCGACGCGTCCGGTTTCTAAGCCACTAGCCGCGTGATCTCGATGGCTGCCTTGTCCAGATAGGCAAGACGTCGCCACCGCCACTGGGCTGCGGCACGACGTCTCCTGTCTCTCGGTATAGTCAAAGGTCGCGGCTGACCATCGCCTCGACAATGCCCAGCAAGTGGGCAATCTGAGCACGCGACAGGCCCTCGTCGTGGAAGGCTCGCCCGATGGCCGTCGCAGCTTCTCCGGGGAATGCGCTTCGCTCATCCGCAGAAGCTCAGATTTCGACGACCGCGCCAAACGAGCCCTGGGTTAGTGGCGCATCAGTGCCGCTTGAACTCCAACGCGATCATCGCTTCGAACTTTTGCAATTGCGTCCTCTGCTCTTGCTTTATGTTGACTTAGGGTGGAGGCGGACAAAGCTGGTAGGCCGATCACCAGTGCGCGACCTGCAGCGCCGACAACGTACGCGCGCCCATCTTTCGTTGCTTCCAATAGCGAATAAACCCAAGTGCTCCATGCGTCTGGTGATGCATTGGTCATTCTGTCTTTTTCGACGAGGAGGGCAAGAGTGTCGCAGGCGCGCACCGCAACCGATACGAGTGGGGAACGAACGAGCAGTTCGATGTGCGCGCGCCACTGTTCGGAAACAGGCAGCGAGGTGTTTTCAAGCAGAGACCCAATTGTTCGCAGGCCGGTCATGGCTCTGGAAGTCTCGCCGCCAGATGTGTCCGACAGCAAGATGGAAATAGCGTCCCTCAGGAGTGGCCAGACAGGCTCAATTTCAGCCGTCGAAAGGCGGGCGACGGTCTCGGCGGAGTTTGGAGAGGCGCTGAGGCACACTTCCAACAGGGAATACCATTGTTCACGCTCCGCTTCGGCTGTGACTGGAATCGCCTTGACGGCAATCAGGGCAACCGTTCTGCCATCGATCGGGCTCCTTTGGGCGCCAGACTGCCGGAGTCGATGATTGAGCTTGGATGCTGTGACAGCCAACTGCCTTGAGTCCAGGAAGGGAGTGACGGCTGCTAGCGCAGAAATAAGTCGCTCTGGTGCTGAGTCCCAGCCCTGAACAAACAATTTCTGGAGGATTTCCGCGGCAATTGCGCTGATTGTGCTCTTGGATTGTCGGAAAAGATGTGCTTGCAGGTGGGCGACAGTTGACTCGGATCCTGAGCCCAGTGAAAAATCCTTGAGCATCTTCTCGACAAGGGGAAGAGCCCTGCTTTCCAATGGGAATGCCGCGCGACCAGCACTAGAAAAAATCTCAATGATCAGGCCGCAGATGTATTCAAGAGTAAACGCATTGTTTTTGCCGTGCGCGATCCATGACTCCAGCAGGCGATGCACTGTGTCGTCGATCGAGTTCTGCGTAAGTCCTCCATGGGTAATCCATTTTTTCCAAGGGAGAGTTCGCAGTTCCTGTGTGAATTGCTGAAAGGAGTGGGATGTGTGGACGGTTTCAAGCCATTTACCAAAGTCAGCCTCAAAAATGGCAATCTTTGATATTTGCCATCTGACTATTTGGCTTCTGATGATTGACTCTAGGCCGGCGCTCGTTGATGTCAGGGAGTCTGAACGAAAGAGTTTTATGCTATCTTGAACTCTTTTGCGCGCCGCCTCAAGCCATTCTCCTAGTTGGACAAGCTGGGCGTCTGTGAATTCAGGAATAACGTAGCTCAGCGCCTCGGCTCTGGAAATCCATTCTCCCGGCCAGCGACCGTCTTCCAGTAAGAGCTGTATGAGAGGCTTTTCTATCGGTCCTCTGCCTAGTCGTTGGGTTTCGAGGCGAATCCAGTTTTGCAGAGACTCAGAGCCATATCGCGCAAGGGTTCGAGTTGCCTCAAGGGTCTGTAGATTGTTCCATTGGAGTTGTCCGTTGATCTCGGCGATGCGTCCAATGGTTATTGGGTGAATCCAGCGGGACTCCATCCAATGCTGGAGCTCTAGCGTGATACGATCGGCGGTGCCCGTGCTTGCGGGGCTACGCACTGGATGCCAAGCTCGTTTCCGAAGGCTGGTTGTGACCTCCTCGAATGCTTCGGTTTCTTGCGAGCGAATCCATGAAATGTGGGATGGAAGGTTGCGCTCAATCCAATCTTTGCGACGTTCGAGTTCATCCTTTTCGACAGAGAGTTCCTCGCGTTCTTGTCCGCGTATGCCGATCAATGCATTCAGTGCGCTGTTGATGGTCAGCCATTCAATTGCCTCAGGCTCGCCTTCGTCGCGAGAGAGTTGGGCTGCGCGTATGTACTTTCTGACGGAACGATCAAATTGACAGTCAAGGGCAGAGAAAAAGCCTGCCCGACGAAGAGCTTGGGCACTGCTTTCGTCTGAGGAGTGTGGCAGTCTTGCGCCGGTGCGAAATCTCACCTGCCAGTCGAGATCTTCTATTTGGCCCTTCTCTTCTTGGCTCCAGTTGTCGCCCAATAGGTCGTGGGCGGTTGCGATGATGTCTCGTGAGTTGTCATGCTCTGCGATATGTGAGAGCAGCTGGAGCTTGAGATTCCGAACTATGTGCGTTGGGGCATCTTGTGGGATTGATTCGAGTTCGCGAAGCAGGTCAATGGAGAATCCCTCTCCGCCAAAAAATGCTCCATGATGAATGGCGATTGACAGCAGAAAGCTTGGCCAACTCAAGCCGAAGGCTTGGCGGATTTTGCCAAGAACGACCTGTTGGTTTTGAGGCGCGCTCGCTTGGGTTGCCTCGAATTCAGCTGGAAACGCTATCTTCAGTGCTCTGTGTGTCGTGAGATTAATCAGTTGCTGTCTGTTATATAGCTCGCTGGCTGTCGGGAGTTCGTGTCCTTGTTGCTCGAGCCAGATGGGCAGCGAGGATGCGAGCTCTTTGATGCTGGCTGTGCTTTCGATTCTGGATTTTATGTATATGTATTGCCTGTGTGAGTCTACTGGGCGGAAGTAGTCGCCGATGGTTGAGATTAGTTTGGGGAGGTGTTGGGGTTGGACTCCAATGAAGTCAAGCGCCCCTTTCCAGTATGAACGCCGGGCCACTCCGGGTTGTCGTCCAACGACAAGGTTGATCCAGGGGTTCCGAACTGCCCCGGCGAAGTCGCTCACCCATCCACTCCATTGAACGAAGTTTGGATCGGTTGCGCTGAAGCCAATCAGTAAAACGGGATGCTGCAGAAATAACTGCCGAGCCTTGGCCAGCATGCCGGCGTGGGTTGTTGGATATCTTCGATAGTCTTCGAGAGATAGGACGATGGTCTCCGGTCTGGTCAATACGCCGTGTAAATGTATTAGCTCAAGATCTTCTTCTCGGTTGCTTGAGCGAACCAGATCAATGTCGGTTTCACTGATCTTGAGTCTCGTTGGGATTTTGTATTTCGCATGAGCCTTCTGAATGAGCGTGTCGTAATTTGTTGTAAGTATTGTTTGCCAGGGCACCTCAAACAGGGCGCGATGTGCTTCGCCTGGATCGAGAAGTCTGTCGGGAACGGCAATCTCGATTTGACGAAGCAGTGAATTCAAGCCGAAGCGCTGTTTGTAGAGTTCTGCCAGCCAAAGAGCGTCGGCCTCATCCGACTCCCCGTCGTGTTCGAGATCATTCTTGAGTTGTGAGGCTAGCGCAGACCATACAAGCGCGCGGGGAGGGCTTGAGCGGGTTCGGTTTGGGTCGAGATCACGCCATCGGGGCACTGGGTTGGCGTTTAGAGACATCCCTGCTCCGACTAATGCAACTGGCCGACGTTCTCTTGCCGTACGAGCCCAATTAAGAAGGGAACTTGCTGCGCTTTCTGATAGGAGTGGCTGGTTGTCTGGTTGATCTGCGGTAAGCTCTTCAAGAAGCCAGTCGTCAGTTCTGAGAGTCATTGATTTCAACAGAGCAGGCGGTGGAGAAGGTTGTTGGGCCTACACGCGGTGGTTATACCGTCTTGTGGGGCGTGAAGCTTGGTGGGCGGGAACGGCGCTTTCGCGCGGACCTCTTCTACCGGCTCAACGTCGTCACGCTGCGGGTGCCGTCGCTGAAGGAGCGCCGGGAGGACATCCCCCAGCTGGTGGAGCACTTCACCGCGCGCTCCCGGGCTCGCAACCCGCGCTCGCGCGTGACGTCGCTGTCACCGGAGGTGGTGGCCGCGCTGGGCGCCATGCCCTGGCCGGGCAACGTGCGCGAGCTGGAGAACCTGGTGGAGCGGCTGGTGGTGCTGGTTCCCCGGGAGACGGTGACGCTGGAGGACCTGAGTCCCCACGCTCCGGTGCCGGAGCCGGTGAGCCCACTCGCCCAGGCACAGGAGGGCGTGTGGACCCTGCGCAAGCTGGAGGGGGAGTACATCCACTGGATGGTCCAGCACTGCGGAGGGAACAAGACCCGCGCCGCGGAGCTGCTGGGCATCGATGTGTCCACCATCCATCGCCGCGAGCGGGAGCGGTAGAGGGCCGGCGTGGCAATGCGCCACGGGGGGCTGGCGGATTGCCACGGTCCAGGGGTGATCGCTCGGGGGCCCGGGGGACGGTGGTTCCGGCATGTAGCTTGCTGTGACGTGGGGCCGTGGCGTCCCTGCGCACAGTCCGGGCCTTGCTGCTCGGAGCGGATGAGTCCCTGGCGTCGCTGCTGGCGGACGTGCTGGGCGATCTGGGTATCGCCCTGTTCCTGGACGCCTCGGACGCCGCGCGGCCGGACCTGGTGCTGGCGCACGTGGAGCGCGGGGAGGCCATCCTCCCGGTGCTGACGCGTGCGCGCGCCTGCGCCGCCGCCGCGCCCGTCGTCGTCCTGCTGCCCTTCGCGGACGAGCGCCTGGTGTCCCGCGCCCTGTGTCAGGGGGCCCGGGCATGTTTCGCGCTGGGCCGTCCGCTCGACGAGCTTCGCGCCCTGCTGCGCTCGCACTTTCCTCTGTTGGAGACCCCCCATGGGTGAACCGATGGCCGTCGTCACCGTGCTGCGCCCCGTTGTCCCCCTGCGTGTGGTGGCCGTGCCCGAGCCGGTGCCGGATGCGGGGGAGCCCTCCCTCTTCCAGGCCGGCCAGGTGCGCGTCACCGCCGAGCGGCTCGTCGTGGGCGGCCAGAGCTGGGCGCTGCGCGACGTGAGCCAGGTGGAGACCGCGCGGCGCACCCCGAAGGTGTGGCCCTACCTGCTCGCGGTGGGTGTGGCCGCGGCGCTGGGGCTGCCGCTCTTGTCCTGGCTGTCCGTCTCCGTCACCGCGCTGAAGGGCGCGTACGAGGCGGGCCTGGGGCTCACCGCGCTGGGCCTGTTCGCGTCCATGGGCGCGCTGCTCGTGGTGGAGGACACCCACTACCTGGTGCTGGGGCTGCCGGGCGGCTCGCGCCGCGTCTTCGGCAGCCACGACGCCCAGCTCATCGCGCGGCTTGCGGGGACGGTGCGGGCCGCGTGCCAGCGGCCGTGAGCTGTTCGCGCACCTGGGAGACGATTTCGAAGGAGCGCAGCCGCGCCGCGTGGTCGTAGATCTGCGCGGTCACCATCAGCTCGTCGGCCCCGGTCTGCTCGATGAGGGACTGGAGCCCCTCGCGCACGCTGTCCGGCGAGCCCACCACGGTGCACGCCAGCATGTGCTCGATCTCCGCCAGCTCCATCTCGTTGAGCTGGCCATCCAGGCTGTCCACCGGCGGCAACAGCGGGCCCGGCCGGCCCCGGCGCAGGTTGAGGAAGGCCTGGAGCAGCGACGTGAAGAGGCGCTGGCCTTCCTGGTCCGTGTCCGCGGCGAAGACGTTGACGCCAATCATCGCGTACGGCTTCCGCAGCACGTCCGACGGGCGGAACTGCGTGCGGTACAGGTGCAGCGCGCTCATCATCTGCGCGGGCGCGAAGTGTGACGCGAACGCGAAGGGCAGGCCCAGCGCCGCGGCCAGCTGCGCGCTGAAGGTGCTGGAGCCCAGCAGCCAGATGGGCACGTGCAGGCCCGCGCCCGGCACCGCGCGCACGGCCTGGGTCGGCGTGGCGTCCTTGAAGTAGTTCTGCAGCTCCACCACGTCCTGCGGGAAGCTGTCCGCGCCACCCAGTCCCCGGCGCAGCGCGGCGGAGGTGCGCTGATCCGTCCCCGGCGCGCGGCCCAGGCCCAGGTCGATGCGGCCCGGGTAGAGCGTCTCCAGCGTGCCGAACTGCTCCGCGATGACCAGCGGGGCATGGTTCGGCAGCATCACGCCGCCCGCGCCCACGCGGATCGTCTTCGTGCCCCCCGCCACGTACCCGATGACCACCGACGTGGCCGCGCTGGCGATGCCCGTCATGTTGTGGTGCTCGGCCAGCCAGAAGCGCAGGTAGCCCCACTTCTCCGCGTGGCGGGCCAGGTCCAGGCTGTTGTGGAGGGCCTGGCCGGCGTCACCCCCGGAGATGACGGGGGACAGGTCGAGGACGGAGAAGGGGATCATCGCGGGGGACCCTCGCGCCCATGAGGGGCGGGAAAGCCCTTCGATAGCCAGGGCCCTCGGGGTTTTCACGCCATTGACGCACCGCTCGGTCGCTCGGGCCCTCCAGCCTGGCGGGCGGGGGCCATCCCACCCATCAGCCTGGCTTCACTCGCGTGGGGAGGCGGCTACCGCTCCGGCCTCGCGCGGGCCAGCGCGGCGTGCGCGCGGGCCAGGGTGCCGTGCGGATCCTCCTCGCCCTGCACCGTCACGGCGATGGCCACGCACGCGGGCTGGCCGGGCGCGTCGAGCAGCTGCTGGCGCACGGCCTCCGCGCCCACGGCGTCCGCCCCGGGCAGGGCGAGCAGGAAGCGGTCCCCCGTCCAGCGCACCGCGAAGCCCGGCGGGGGACAGAGTCCTTCCGAGCGCCGGGCCAGCTCGCGCAGCGCCGCGTCGCCCGCGTCGAAGCCGCGCGTGCGGTTGACGGCGCCCAGCTCCACCAGGTCCACGAGCAGCAGGCTCATGGGCAGGCCCTCGCGGCGGCAGCGGCCAATCTCCCTGGCCAGCCGCTCCTCGCCCACGCGCCGGGTGTCCAGCCCCGTGAGCGCGTCCTGGCGCAACAGCTGCTCGCGCTTGCCCTTCAGGTCCGCGCCGATGCCCAGGTCCACCAGCGACAACAGCTGCGCGATGCCTCCAGGAGCTGCGACACGTGCTCCGCCAGGTCCGGCAGCGGCTGGGGCTTGCTCAGCACCAGGTCCACGCCCAGTGCCTGCGCACGCGTCCCCAGGTCCGGCGTGGCGAACGCGGTGAGCAGCACCATGCGCGTCGCCGGGGAGGCGTCGCGAAGCCGCTCCGCGATGATCAGCCCTTCCTCGGACTGCGTTCCGCTCAGGCGCAGATCGCTGATGACCACGTCGTAGCGGCCATGCTTCACCCGCTCCAGGGCCTCATCGAGGTCCGTGGCCGAGTCGACCTGGTACCCGGCGCTGGAGAAGAACCGGCCCAGGACCCAGCACAGGACCGTCTCGTCGTCGATGATCAGCAGGTTCCGGGGCACGCAGGGCGGCATGAGCAAGGAAGGGGCCAGGGACCTGGGAATAAAACGGGCAAAGTCGTTACAGCCACTTGGCCCGGCGGCACCCCATCCGCCGCGCGCGTTTGTCCAGGTTGCGGATCCATTTTCCGGAATCCGGACGTCTTTCCGGGAATGACGGCAGCCCGGACTTCTAGCGCATGAGGAGGGGCTGGGACGGGTCCTCGTTGGCCGCGGCGGGGATGAGCGCGGACAGGTGGAGGATGAGCACCGGCATCAGCTGCGGCTTGGGCAGGAGCTTGGTGATGCCGCTGGCCCACGCCGAGTGCCGGACCTCGTCCAGCGGCAGCGCCGTCATCAGCAGGATGGGAAGGTGCGAGTCCTGCAGCCTCAGGTCGCGCGCGAAGCGCAGACCTTCGTCCATGCCGGGCCGCCCGAAGGGGTGGTCGATGAGGACCGCGTCGATCAGGTTCGTGTCCAGCAGGCTGCGCGCCTGCGAATCCGTGCGCGCGGTGAGGACGGTGAAGCCCGCGGCCGTCAGGTGACGCGCCGTTGCCCCGCGAACCGGGGGCTTCGAATCGAGGAGGAGGATTTTACCGTGCATGCACAACGACAGTGCAGCTGTTGTGCCACGCGGAGCGTCAGCCCCCAATCCCAGTCATTGCAAGGGATTGGGTGAAGGGGAGGGCGGGCGCCAGAGGCCGTTTTCCACATCCTGGACCGGGCTCCGGATTCTGGAATGGGCCCGCCCGCCGGAGCCCGGGCTCCGTGGGGCTGGCCACCGGATATATCAGCCTGATATATCCGGGTGGAGGAGGCAGTCAGTCATGGCGAGGGAGAGCACCTGTCGGTTCGCCATCCTGGGGATGCTGTGCCGGGAGCCGATGAGCGGGTACGACCTGCGAAGCGCCATCGAGCGGTCGGTGGGGCACTTCTGGCAGGAGAGCTACGGGAACCTGTACCCGACGTTGGAGCGGATGGCGGAGGAGCGGCTGGTGGAGCTCGAGCCAGAGGAGCGCTCACCGGGCGGACGGGTCCGGAAGGTGTACCGGGTGACGGCGGCGGGGCGGACGGCGCTCGCGGAATGGCTGAGGCGGCCGGTGCTCCCGCACGTCGAGCGCAACGAGCTGCTGCTCAAGCTCTTCTTCGGGGCCCGGGTGGGGCCCGCGGACTCCCTGGCGCAGGTGGAGCGCAGCCGCGCCGAGGCAGAAGCGCTGCTGGCGGCGCTGCGCCTCATTGACGAGGACGTCCGCCACTCCCGGAAGGACGACCCGGAGTTTGCCTATTGGTATCTGTCGATTCGCGCGGGGCTGCTCGGGCTGGAGGCGCACCTGCGCTGGTGTGACGAGGCGCGCGAGGCGCTCGAGCGGCTGAAGCCGGCGACAGGGTCGACGAAGAAGAGGGGCGCGCGATGAGCGGTCCTCCGGACGAAGGCGCGCGGCGTCTGTCCGTCTTCATGCCGTGGCTCGCCCTGGGCGTGGGGGCCGGGCTGGTGGTGTTGCTGAACACGGAATGGGCGGTGCTGCCCGGCTGGCTGATGGGCGCCCTGTTCCTCTTCTTCTCCCGGCGGCAGCGTCCCGCGGTGGGCTTCGTGGGGCTCCTGGTGGCGAACACCGTCGCCGCTGGCGTGGCGAACCTGGGGGTGTTCCCGGGTTCCACCGCGAGCGCCTTCGGCATGGCCCTGGGCGGCGCGGGGGTCGTCGCGGGGCTGTACCTGGCGGACCGTCTCATCGTGGGGCCGCGCGGCTCCTTCGCGGGGACGCTCTTCCTGCCGGCCGCGACGACGGGGATGGAGCTCTTCAGCAGCCTGGGCAACCCGTTCGGCACCTGGGGCGTGCTGGCCTACACCCAGGCCCGGGTGCCGGTGCTGGTGCAACTGGTCTCGGTGACGGGGTTGTGGGGCCTGACGTTCGTCCTGGTGTGGTTCGCCACCGTGGCCAACTGGGCGTTCGAGCACCGGAAGGCGGGGCGCCGTGTCCTGCCCGGGCTGGCGGTGTACGCGGCGGTGTGGGTGGCCATCCTCGGCTTCGGCGCGCTGCGGCTC
>NZ_RAWL01000028.1:0-37003 GCF_003668885.1 Corallococcus sp. AB049A
GGGCGGTGCGTGGGCGGTGGTTCCCTCCGAAGTGCTGGAAGACCCGGAAGCGCTCCGGCTCACGGTGCGGCATGAGCTGCAACACCACCGGCAGCGGGACACGGTGCTCGCGTATGCGCGGCTGGGGTTCGACAGCGCCTTCTTCTGGAATCCGTTCGCGCGCGCGTTCTCGCGGTGGTTGGCGGAGCGGCAGGAGCTGGCCTGTGACGAGGCGCTGGTCACCGTGAAGCGCGTGCCCGCGGAGGCGTACGCGCGGTGCCTGTTGCAGGCGTCGCTGCGTGTTCCGTCTGTCTTTTCTCTTCCCGCCGGAGTCACCGGCATGTCCCACCCCACCGTCAGGAGGATTCACATGTTGTTCCAGCCTCGTCCTCGCAGTTCCGTGCGCACCCTGGGTCTGTCGTTGTCTCTGGCGTTGGTGCTCGCGCCGCTGGCGTTGTGGGCGCAGGGCACGGTGCGGGGGCGCTCGGTGTCGCTGACGGAGGCGCGTGCGCTGGCGGAGGCGGGGCAGAAGGCGGGGGACCTGCCGGTGGTGGTGGATGCCGCCGTGGTGGATCAGCTCAACAAGTTCGTCACCACGCGCAAGGGACGCGACTTCATGCGCAAGGCGCTGGCGAACCTCCAGACGCATCGTGAGGCGATGACGGGCACGCTGCGCTCGCGCTCCCTGCCGGAGGGGCTGCTCGCGGTGGCGATGGTGGAGTCGGCGGTGCGCAACCTGCCGGAGACGTCCCCCGAGCCGTCGATGGCGAAGGGCCCGAGGGGCGCGGGCGTGTGGATGTTCATCGCGGAGACGGCTCGCCGCTATGGCTTGAAGGTGGAGCCGGGGCTCGACGAGCGGCTGGACGTGGCGCGGGAGACGGAGGCCGCCGCGGCGCTCCTCCAGGACCTGTATGCGCGCTATGGCGATTGGCGGCTCGCGCTCGCGGCGTACAACCAGGGGGAGGAAGTGGTGGACCGCGTCATCGCGGAGACGGGCGTGCGCGACGTGAGCGAGCTGATGCGCACCGGCAAGCTCAACGACTACACCGCTACCGTGCTGGCCGGAGTGCTGGTGCTGCGCAACCCGCACCTGGTCGACTGAGCTGGCCGCGTGGTCAAAACCTGTCCGACTGTCGGACAGGTTTTCTGATGGAGCCGCGCTTCTCCGCGATGCGCCTCATGCGCGGGTGCTCGACAGTCTCGTGACGGAGGCCTTTGGGGAATGTTCCCGGGGTGCCAGGGTTCGGGTGTTCGCCGCCCTGCGTTCGCACGAGGGGCGCGCCAGGGGTGGGAAACGCCATGAAGATCGTCGCGCTGGTTCGTCCCGCGGGTGAGGTTCCGGAAGCAGCGCAGGTGCTCGCGGCCGCGGCGGGCATGGCTCCGGCGGAGGCCCGCATGCGACTGGCCCCGGAGCCTCCCGCCCTGCTCGCGCGGCTGGCTCCCGATGCGGCGGATACCTTGGTGAAGACCCTTCAGGACGCGGGGCTCGCGGCGCTTGCCATCGACGAGGCAGAGGTCGCGGAGCGTGTCACGGCACGCACCGTGACGTTTGGCGCCGCGCAGGCCACGTTCACGCCTCGCGCGGGCGCGCCGCTGACGATGGCCTGGGAGGACGTGACGGTCATCCTCCGGGGCGCTTCGTCCCTGCGCACGCAGAGTGAGCACTCGGAGAAGACGACGAAGGTGGCGCTGGGGACGGCCCTCGTCACGGGCGGCCTGAAGCTGACGAAGACGACGGAGAAGAGCGTGCGCGGCTCCCAGGAGGAGACGTCGCAGGTCATCTTCGTCTTCGACCGTGAGGGCCGGGGTGCCGTGCTGCCGGAGGTGGGCTTCGACTTCTCGTGCATGGGACCCGCGATGCAGGCGTCGCGCACCGCGAACATGGTGGCCCTGGCGCGTCTGGTGCGTGAGCGCGCCCCGGCCGCGTTCTACGACGAGCGGCTGCTGCGGCTGGGACGCCGGCCCCTGCCGTTCGTGCTGGGCGGAGCCGTGCAGGTGGTCAGCGGCTCCATGTCCCACTCGCGCATCAACACCGCGCAGGGCCTGGATGTGCTCGCGGAGGCCATGCGCCTGGGCGTGGCCCAGGGCTACCTGCCCTGACCCCTCAGGACAGCGGCGTGGAGCCCTCCGGCGGCGGACGGGAGATCCACGCGGCGATGAACACGTCCAGCTCGCCTCGCATCACGTCCTTCACTCGCGGCGTGCCGGCTCCCGTGCGCGGATCCTCCACTCGCGCTCCCCGGCCCAGGAAGTAGCGGCGGGCCTCGTCGGTGCTGGCGCCCTGACCGGCGACGACTCGCGCGGCGATGCCCTTGAGCTCGTCCAGCTCTCCGGCCCCGATGAGCGTGAGCACGCGGCCCGTGGCCTCGTCCTTCGCGGTGACCTCGTTGCGCACGCGCTGGAGGTAATCACCCTCGCGGCTCTTCACCGGACGGCCCTCCAGCACCAGCAGCTCCCGCTCCACCTCCTCCAGCGGCCCGCCCCGGTGCACGCGCACGTACGCGCGCTGGCGCTTCTCGTCCTCCAGACGGCGGTGCAGCCCCGCCTCTCCCGCGAGGAATCCGTACGCGCCCGGCCCGGCGATGCGCACCACCACGCGCGCGGGTGCGTCCGCCTCCGCGACGGCCGTGGCCTCGTAGCCCCGGCGCTGCGCCCAGCCCAGGTACATGGTGGCCAGCTCCTGCACCCATGCTTCCTGCTGCTCCGACGCGTCGCTGGCGCAGATGTCCACCAGCGCCTCGTTGTCCATCTGCGTGGCCCCGGAGGCCCGCAGCGCCTCCGCCATCTGGACCTCTCGCGCGACCTCCTCCACCTGCTTCGCGGCGGAGCCCAGCTGCACCTCGTTCTTCGCCTCGCGCACCAGCCGGCGCCCGAAGTGGCACGCGGCCTCCAGGCGGTCCAGCTCTCCCAGCTGCGCCTCCACCGTGCGGAAGGCGCGCAGGACCTCCGCCGCTCGCAGCGGGTCGTCCCAGAGGTTGGGCGCCTGCGTCTCCGCGAGCAGCGCGGCCCGGCGCGACTCCAGCTCCGTCCGCCCCGTGGACTCGGCGAGCGCGCGTGCGCGGCCCACCAGCCGGTCCATCTCAATCAGCAGTGACTTGCGATCCAACCGGCGCTTCACCGCCGCGGCCTTCGGCGTGGGCAACAGCAGCTGCGCCGTCACCTCGCGCGGCGGCGGCACGGGCTCCGCGACCGCGACCACGCGGCCTCCCGGACGGGCCTCCACTCGCACGGGCGTGCCCGGCGGCAGCGGCCTGCGCGCAATCTCCACCGCGAGCGCCGCGGTGAGCGTCTTTTCGATTTCACGCTGCAGGTAGCGCGCGCCGAACTGCGGCGAATAGCCGCGCTCCACCAGCCGGTCCACCACCTCCGGCGTCACCTCCACGTCCAGCGCGCGGGCGCGGATGCCCTCGCGCTCCAGCACGCGGCCCACCTCGCGCTGGGCAATCTTGCGGATGTCCACGCGCGACAGCGGACGGAAGTGGCAGATGGCGTCGAAGCGGTTGAGGAACTCCGGACGGAAGGCCTCCGCGATGCGGCGGTCCACCTCCGACACCTGCTCCTCCGCGCGCTTGTGCGCGGCGAACCCCAGCCCCGCCTCGCGGTACACCTCCGAGCCCACGTTGGACGTGGCCACGATGAGCGTGTTGTTGCACGACACCGCCTCGCCCGCGCCGTTGACGAAGGTGCCCTCGTCGAAGAGCTGGAGGAAGCGGTCGTGCACGCTGCGCGCCGCCTTCTCGAACTCGTCCAGCAGCAGCACGGTGAACACCTTGCCGTCGAGCAGCGCGGACAGCTCTCCGCGCCGCGTCTCCATCGCGGGTGCCCACGATGCGCCGAAGGGGACGCTCTCGTCGCCGTCGTTGGGATAGTCCGCCATGTTCAGGCGCACCAGCCTGTCGGCGGAGCCGAAGAGGTACTCCGCCAGCAGCTTCGCCAGCTGCGTCTTGCCCACGCCCGTGGGCCCCGCGAAGAGGAACACGCCCAGCGGACGGCGCGGGTCGTTGAGCCCCGCCTTGAGCAGCGCCACCGAGCGCAGCACCGCGGCCACCGCGTCCGTCTGGCCGAGCAGCCGCTCCCCGAAGAAGCGCTCCGTCTCCTCCAGGTCCAGCGGCATCGCGTCGTCCACGACGAAGCGGGGCAGGCGCGTGGCCGCGCAGAAGCGCGTGAGCACGTCCTCCGGCCCCACGTGGTCGCGCGCCACGCCCGCGGCCTCCGCCGCCGTCTCCTTCAGCAGCTCGATGGCCTTGCGCGGCATGTGCTGCGCCAGCAGGAACTTCGCGGACAGCCGCAGCGCCAGGTCGCACGCCGCCGGGTCGATGGGCAGCCGCAGCGCGCGCTCCAGCTCCTCCGCCACGCGGCCGACAATCCAGCGCGCCTTCTCCAGCGAGGGCTCCTGGAGGGGCAAGAGGTGAAGCCGCTCCGCCAAAGCCTCATCGGCGCGCAGCAATTCCTGCACGCGCTTGGGCTCGGTCTCGAAGATGAAGCGCAGGCCGCCGGTGCGCAGCGCGCGCACGGCCACCGGCGCCAGGGGGCCACCCAGGGCCACCGGCAGGTCGCGGATGTAGACGATGGGGCAGGGGTGGCGGCCCAGGTGGTTGAGCAATTCCTCGAAGGACTCCGCGGCCTGGCGCTGCGTGCTGCGCGCCAGGATGTTCGCGACGGACACCTCCACCAGCCGCGCCTGGGCCAGGTCCCCGTCCACGCGTCCTTCGGCGATGCGGCGGGCCACCTCCTGCACGAGCGCGCTCTTGCCCACGCCGGGCTCGCCCGCCAGCAGCGGGTGCTTGCCTCCGCGCGCCAGGAGGCCCAGCACCTCCGTCACGGCGGTGTCCACGCCGTGGGCGGCGGGCAGCTTCCCCTCGCGCGCCATCGCGGTGAGGTCGCGGTCGATGAGCCGCTCCTGGTCTTCGTTCTTCCTCGTCGCCATGGTGTGGTCCGGAACGCCCCCTCGACGTGCGGCACTCTAACCGTTGCGGCGCGGAAGCGAAGTCCCGGCCCACCCGCGTGGACAAAGGACCCTACGCTTCCAGCTCCGTGTGCCAGTAGGCCACGTCCCTCAGGAACTTGCGCCAGGACAGGGGCAGGCCCTTCTCCACGAGGAACGACACGACCAGTGCGTCCGGCAACCGCTTGGGCTTCGCGGGCACGGTGCGCAGCGTCATCCGCGCCTGGGCCGGGGTGCGGTTGCCCTTCTTCTGGTTACAGGGCACGCAGGCGATGACGATGTTGTCCCAGCTGGTGCGGCCGCCCTGCGCGCGCGGCAGCACGTGGTCGTACGTGGCTTCCGGGCGGGTCACCTTGCGGCCGCAGTACTGGCAGCGGCACTGGTCGCGCTGGTAGACGTTCTCCCGGCTGAAGCGCACGCCGCGCGGGCCCTTCCACAGGGCGCGCACGAAGCGGATGACGGACGGCATGCGCAGCTCCACCGTCACCGAGCGGATGACGCGGTCCTCGTACTCTTCAACGACCTCCACCTTGCCCTGGACCAGCAGCATGACGGCGCGTTGCCAGGGGATGCGTGCGACAGGCTCATAGGACTGGCTCAACACCAGCGTTTCCATGACAGCGGGCCTTTCGGGCGGGACAGGCCGCCAGGGAGTCGAACCCTGCTCGTCCGGATTTGGAGTTCGGACTGCACCCGGTGCGCGGCCTTCGTGTGGGACGCAAGAAGCGGAAAAAAAAGGGGAGCGGGGTGCCCGGACGTGAAGAAGGCCGGGTTCCCGTGTCGGGAGCCCGGCCTCCAGGGGCAAGCCACGTCAGGGACGGGGCGTGACGCCTTCAGGAGCCGGGCAGGGCGAGGCGAAGGGACGCGAAGCCCCGCCAGCGGCACGTGGAAGGAGCGGTCACCGGGCTGGGACGCGAGGCCGCGTCGATGCCGTGACCGGAAGGGTTCTGGTGCTTGAGGTTCATCGGGGACTGCTTCGTCGCCTGGCGCATCGGGACCGCTCCTTTCGCTCCGAAGCGACGTGGGCGGAAATTCAGTCCTGACAAGCAAGCAGGCTGGACGTTAGGACTCCGCGCATGAAAGCCATCCGCTACCACCAGCTGGGCGGGCCGGAGGTCCTCCGTTGGGAGGACGCGCCGGAGCCCGTGCCCGGGCCAGGCCAGGTCCTCCTGCGAGTCCATGCCGCGGGCGTGAACTTCGCGGATACCGAGCGCCGCCGCGGGCTGTACGACGCCCAGGTGCCCCTGCCGCGCATCCTGGGCAGCGAGGCCGCTGGCGTGGTGCGCGCGGTGGGGCCCGGCGTGGACGCATCCTGGGTGGGACGCCGCGTGGTCGCCCTGACGAAGCAGGCCTACGCGGAGGCGGCGCTCGCACCCGTGGAGCAGCTGTTGGTGCTGCCGCCAGAGGTGTCCTTCGAGGAGGCCGCCGCGCTGCTGGTGCAGGGGCTGACGGCGTACCACGTGGTGCACACCGTGGGGCGCGTGGAGGCAGGGCAGACGGTGCTCATCCACGCGGCGGCCGGAGGCGTGGGGCTGCTGGCGGTGCAGCTCGCGAAGGCGGCGGGCGCGCGGGTCATTGGCACGGTGTCGGGCGAGGCGAAGGCGAAGCTCGCGCGGGACGTGGGCGCGGACGACGTCATCCGCTACGACCGGGAGGACGTCGCGGCGAGCGTGCGTGAGCTGACGGGCGGGCGCGGCGTGGAGCGCGTGCTGGACTCGGTGGGCGCGAGCACGTGGCAGGCCAGCCTGGACGCGCTGGCGCCCTTCGGTCACCTGGTGAGCTACGGCAACGCCAGCGGCCATCCGCCGCACGTGGAGGTGGAGTCCCTCTACGCGAAGTCGCTCACCGTGAGCGCCTACTGGCTGCACACCCCCACGCCCCCGGAGGTGCAGCGCAAGGCGCGCGAGGCGCTGCTGGCGGAGGTCGTGGCGAAGCGCCTTCGCCTCGTGGTGGGCCTGACGCTGCCGCTGTCCCGCGCGGAAGAGGCCCACCGCCAGCTGGAGGGCCGGAGCACGGTGGGCAAGGTCGTGCTGGTCGCCGGGGACTGAGGTCCGCTACTCGGTATCCTTGCCGGTGAGGATGAACTCGAAGCGGTCACTCTCCGCGGCGACCCGACGCAGGACGTGCTGGAACTCCTGGGCCTCGAGCCCTGCCTTCGCCACCCATCCTTCCGCACGGACGCTGTTCCTGGCATCCAGGCGGAAGCCCACGAGCTGCGCCGCGCGGTTGTGACGCCAGATGCGCAGCGGAAGTGACTCGGGCTGCAGGACGTTGCTGGCCCTCGCGACCAGCGCGTGCAACTCGAAGGTGGTTTCTGTCTCCTGGATGCGGACGCGGTGACTCCGCTGGTTCTCGAACGTGACGGTGACGACGTCGTCCTCCACGGACAGCCCTGGGGCCTTGCACAGCTGCCGCCAATCAGTGCTCATGGCCAGCCTCCGTCAGCAGGTCCTTTTCGAAGGACTCCAGGGGCTCGTCGCGTTCACCCTCGAAGTGCTCAAGCTCCATCCGGTCCGCCTGCTCCACCACCCGCTTCACGAGCAGCGACACGCGGACCGCGTCATGCTCTGGCGCCACGAGCATGACGTCGTCCTCGATGGTGAGGTCGTAGGAGCGTTCCTTGCGCGTGAGGATGGCACCCATCCTGGACTGAAGCCGGGCCGAACGTCTGGCGATGGCTCCGGTGTCGCTTTCAGGGTCGGTGCGGCCAATGGGGCTGATGCATCGGATGAGGGGATGACCGTGGTCGGAGCGCAAGAGCAGCGTGAAGGGCTGACGCCGGCCGTTCGCCAGCTGTGCGGTTCCCAGCAGGGCGCCCCTGGGGGCGTTCGCGGCCCACTCCACTGGCAGGTTCCCAAGCGAAGAGTTCCGCAGCGCGCTGAAGCGGGCGCGCATGTCCGCGATCGCGCCGCTCTCCACCGCGAGCGGACGTATGGGGCCAGTGGTCGAGCCGGGGGGAAGCGGGAAGGCGGTCTTCAGCGGCTCCCGTACGACAGGCAGGAGCCTCCGCACTGCGACCATCTCCTTCTCCACATCGATCTTCCGCTGGTCCTGGGCCTTGTCGGGAATTCCCTCGTGCATCAGCCGGAGGAAGGTTCCCATCCGATCCAGGACGCGCTCGACCTGGAGAACCTCGACGGTGTCTTCCAGGTAGGGGAAGTGAACCTGCAACCAGTCCTCGCCCGTGGGTGCCCCAGCAAGTGTGGTCAGCCTCCGCTCCGTCTGTGAGCGGACGCGGTCGATGCGGCCCACGCGTTGCTCCATGGCCGAGGGCGTCCAGGAGATGCCGTAGTGCTGGACCGAGGAGCAGAACGTATGGAGGTCCTCACCCTCCTGGAGCAGGTCGGTGGTCACAAGGACGAACGGGTAGCCGGGCATCCGGAACTGCTTCACCAGCGTCTGGTTGATCTGCCCGGCCATGCCTCCCACCGGTTGCTGCTGCCTCAGCATGCTCGCTACGTGCCGCGCGGCCTCCTCCAGGGGGCCCTTGAGGATGTCCGGTGCGTTCACATCGAGGATGAGTCCGAAGTTGGCGGCGATCTCCGCCAGCTCCCGCAGGGCGCCCCATGTCCCGGACGGCGCGGTCCGTTGCCGCTCCAGCAGGTCCAGGTACGCCAGATGGAGCTGCTCGCGGTGTTCGCCAGCATCCGTGACCCGCTCCTCCGACTCGGCCTCCTCCGCACGGCCAGAGGCCAGGGTTGTCCGCCCGGCCATCATCGTGACGTAGAGGTCGATGAAAGCGTGTCCCAGCCGCGCCGCCGTCGAGAGGAACTGCGCCCTCAGTTCCTGCGTCCTGAACTGCTTGCGGTACGTGTCCGGATCCAACGGCGCTCCGGGTGTCGTGTGCGGCGCGGGCCAGATCAGCTCCCGGAGGGCGGCGTACCGGGGCTGCCGCAGGTCCGTGAAGAAGGTGGACTGCTCCAGCGCGTTCGCAATCTCACCAGGAGCGTCCAGCGCAGGTTCCCTTTGCTGGGACGCGCTGAAACGCTCTTCCCAGATGATATCCGCGCGTTCCTTGAGCGGACCGTTTGCCCTCTCCTTCAGCAGCTCCATCGCCGCGGCCTGCGCGGCCTCCAACCGGGCACCCCGGGTCACGACCTGGGCCTTGCGGCTCAAGTACCGCGCGCCCCGTCTCCGGAGTTCGTCGGCGAGCGCGGGCTTCGACATGCCGGTCTCAGCGGCCAGTGACTCCAGGACCTTGCCGGGCGTGGCCTCCAGCAGGGCCAGCACGTGGTTGTCGCTGAAGAAGGTCGCGTAGACGCCACTGGCCTTGTTGAAGCGTGCTTGGAGATTTGCGCCGCTGGCCCAGCCCTGGGGGCCCTTGCCCCGGAAGAACCATGCGAAGAAGGTGTCATTGCCTCCGTTGTCGTCCTCCACTCCGGTGTCCATCGCACCGGAGGACGTGGGGGCCAGCAGTGCCGTCGAACGGGACTTCTCGCGGCCATACCGGTCGAACACCTTCTTCAATTCGGGGTGCAGGACCTCCGGCATGTGTTCCTGGAGGTGCGCCATCAGCCAGTCGTCGTAGCGCTCGTCGAGCTTGCGCTTGAGTTCCTTCACGGAAGCCACGCGGCGTACGAAGACAAGCGTCTTCTTTCCCGTCCTCCACGCGCTGGAGAGGCTGTCGACCACCGCATCCATCTTGGGGTGCGGCATCTCGCGACCGAAGCGCTTGCGATAGTCCGACGCGAGCTCGTTGATGTCGCGGACGTCGATGCCCTCGCGCTCCTCCACGACATCCGTCTGCTCGGCATCGTCGAAGACGGTCTCCTCGTTCGGAGCCGGGTCGTCCCGTTTGAGCTGGGCTGTTTCGAGGAAGCTCTCGAACGAGGCGAGCATTCCAATCTGGAAGGAGCGGTTGAACCGCTTGCCGCTCAGCAGCTCACTGACCTTCTTCTGCACCAGCGCGACGACCAGCCTCTGGCGGTCGTCCTGGACGCGGATGGGTTCGTCGTGGACCGCGACGCCACCCGAGCGCCATTCCCGGCGGTAGAGGTTCTTGGTGTGCGCCTGGCCTCCGACGTGGATGGACGTCACCCGGCGCACGAGGAATTGGCCTGCGACCTGCTTCTTCCGGGCCTCGGGGATGTCCTCGGCCTTGAGATCCTCACAGCCGTGCGCCAGTCCGAAGAGGTCCAACTGGTTCCAGACGTGCCGGTAGCTCTCCTCCAGCGGCGTCGCGGAAAGAAAGAGCACTCGCTCGGCGCGGGGGCCGTAACCGGGGAACAGCCGCCGGTCCGGCACGTCATCGGCGGAGTGCCGTCCGAAGGCTTCGGCGAGGACCTGGTTGCGCGCGGAGCCAGAGGTGGAGAAGCCGTGCTTGAGGTTGTGTGCCTCGTCCACGATGACCAGGTCGAAACGGGGCAGCGCGCAGCAGAGTGCCCTCGCGAAGTTCCGCTTGAACTGCTCCTTGTTCCGCAGGTCCAGCGCGTCGTCCTTCAACCACGGCACATGATGCTTCAGGGCCTCGCGCAGCTTCTTCCAGTCCTCGGCGGTCTTCCCCGTCGCCAGGCTGAAGCTGGTCATCCTCATGAAGAAGTCCCGATGAGGATCCACGCTCGTCTCGTGAACCAGTTCGATGAGGTTCGCGCACGAAACCAAGGGGCGCGCCGGCCGTCCGTCCAGCGACACCACGCGCATGTCGGGGAAGCGCACGTTGTGGGTGGCGAAGTTCGACAGCTCCTTCATCCACTTGTTCTGGATGTTCTCTCGGGGCGCGATGACCAGCACCCGGAAGTCCGGATGGAAGTGGCGGAAGAGCGCGAGCGCTCCAAGAGCGACGTAGGTCTTCCCCATGCCGACCTCGTCCGCGAGGTAGGCGCGCCGGTGTTGGGACAGCAGGTTGTGGATGGCCACAGCGCCGCGAAGTTGTTCCTCCGCCCGAGCACCATCGCCGCCAAGGTTCTTGCCGAAGTCGAGGAGCTGCCGCGCGGTCTCCAGGTCGATCATGCCGCGTCCTCCGCTGGGGGCAGGGGCTCGGCGCGTTGGAGGAACCAGCCGTCGAACCAGTCCAGGAACGCGGGCATCTCTCCGGAGCTCGTGGCAAGGGTCTCCCGGAGGGAACCGGCGCTCGCGAGCAACTCCTGCAACTGGCGCACGTCGTCGCGGTGCTCCGCCCAATAGCCCTGATAGCGGGGCTCGCCTCCCAGCTCCTCCATCAACTGCCGCGCACAGAGGACGACGACGTAGTGCTCCACGCGGTCGCCACGGCCCTCCTTCGCGTCCATAAGCACCCGGTCGAGGAGACTGCCGAGCGAGTCGTACTTCCTGCCGAAGAGCCGGTAGTCGGCTTCGCGCACCTTGCCGTCATCCAGGGCTTCTCGCACCCGGGCCTCCAGACAACTGAATGCGTGGAAGATGCCGGCGAACCGGTCGAACAGGGTGGTCTCATTGGGCAGCGGTGCGAGCTTCGCCATCAACGGGTCGTCGTCGCCGGTAAGCCGGACATGCGCCGCGATGAACTCGGCCCGCTGCTCCACGGTGAGCAGGGCCCAGTACCGCAGGATGTCGGCGGGGCTCAGCTCCAGCAGCAGCGAAGGGCGCTGCGCCATGCCCTCTTCCTGGACGAGCAGGACGCCAGGTTCGGAGCCTTCCCCACGCACCTGGAGGAAGGACGTGGACAGGAGGGTCTGCTCGAGTCGCTTCGCGGTCTCCGCGTCAAGCACCTGCCATTCACGCGGGGGCAGGCTGGAGAGCTCGAAGAGGCGCACGCCCGCGTGTTCGACGCTGAGGACGGGCGAGGGACCCTTGCCCCGCCAGAACACGGCCGCTTCCCTCCGGTTCCAGGCGTAGCGCACGGCGAGCTGGGTGCCACCGCTGGCGGCGGTGCCCTCGTCCTCGCTCCGGGGGACGAAATGGGTGGGGCGCGCCTCATCCACCGCGAGCCACCAGTCCGGCTTCGCATGGGCGGAGTGGGGGACGTTCTCCACCAGGAAGCCCGTCTCCCAATTGCCGCCCTTGCCCGCGACGCGGCAGCCCGCCTGGGTCATGTTGGTGGAGCCGACGTAGAGGATCTCCCGTCCACCTCGCTTGGGTTCGAAGAAGCGGTAGACCTTGGCGTGGACGGTACGCAGCCGCGCCTCCTCGCTCTTGCCCATCCTCAAGAGGTCGCGAGGCAGCTCGCCCCAGGTCACGCCCTGCTCCGTCATTCCCTCGTAGAGCGACTGGGAGCACTGCGCCTCGCCCCGTTCGTTCCTGGGCAGATGCACGCGCACGTCGCGCGGCTGGAATTGCTCCATCAGCGCGGCGAGCGGCGCGGACTCGTCGCCACCGTCGATGTAGGGGGAGAGGATCTCCAGGCACATGCCCCGGACCGCGTTCGCGGAGCTGTTGGCGATGAAGTCTGGCAGCGACTCCGAGCCATTGTGGAACTGGGTGCGCAGGTGCCCATCCACGGAGCGCTGGTCGCGCTGCCGGCAGCCTTCGAGGAACTTCCGGATGTCCCAGAGGGCAGCGTGGCGCCGCCGCAGTTCGTCGTTCGGGCGGCGGAACTCGGCGGTGTTCACCAGCCGGTCCAGGTACTCAAGCAGAGGGACGCGCAAGTTGGTGGCCTCCCCTTCATCCAGCTTCTCGATGTGGGAGACCTCCACGTTCTCCCACCATCCCGCGCGGGTCAGGTTCGCGGAGAGGCAGGCGCACAGCAGGGCCCGGCGGCGCAGGCCCGTCTGTTCATCGGGCTCCACGTCCTCCACGAGGGCCAGGACGTTCTTGGGGTGGAAGATGCCGGTGGGGTGCTGGATGGGAATCCGCTGCACGTCGAGCTTCGCGGACGCGCCTTCGGCGACCAGCCCGCTCCGGTCGTAATAGACCGCGAGGTTCACTGACTGCTTCGCGATGACGTCATTGAGCTGGACCAGCTTGATGGCGTTCGCATGGCTGAACGAAACGTCGAAAAAGACCGGAAGCACCTCGGACTCGAAGAAGCCCGGGTCGAAGCGGAACGTGGTGAACACCGCGGAGACGAGCCGGCGGTTCTCCATGCAGTCCTGGAACTGCTCGGACAGCACGGCACGGGGGATGTCGGGCATGGTTCAGGCTCGCAGTGCGGAGGCCACGTTGCGCAGGGATTCGATGAAGTAGGCGTGCCGCCAGTACAGCGGGAGCTCTTCTCCGGAGGGGGACCGGGGGGACGAGTCGTCCCGGAGGTTGACGTGCAGCTTCCCGTCCACGATGCGCGCCCAGGGGGCGGCGTCGCCCCGGGCGTTCATGATGGTGGCGTTCTGTTCGAGCACGAGGCGGATCGCCTCCGCGTAGTCGCCGGTGTGCAGGGCCCTGGCGAGCGCCATCCAACGGGCTCCGGATTCCGGCTCGCCGGTGCCTGCGCGCAGTTCCAGCTCGATTTCCTCGGTGGCCCCGAGGTCGATGGTCTCCCTTGGGGCCGCCCCCCAGAGTTCCTGGATGCCCTGGGCAATGGCCTGCACGGTTTGCCCTTCGTGCCGCAGCGTGTGCTCGAAGAGCGCGACGGCGGGGGCAATGAGCAACTCGCAGGCGCGGATGCGCTCCAGGCGGTTCGCGAGCCTTTCGCCCACGGAACCCTGCTCACGGGCCCGCCACGCCAGCCGTTGAAGGGACTCCGGGGTGAGCCGCCACTCCGCGTCGTCCAGCGTGCTCTCCAGCACGTCCGCGAAGACCTGCTGAAGGCCCTGCGTGGTCTCCCGGTCGCCAGGACCCCCCTGCAGCAGGTGCTCGCGGTAGAGCATCCGTTCAGGCGCGCGGAGCTTCCCCAGGACCCGGGCAATGGAATCCAGCAGGGCCTGATCGCGGCCGCCTTCGCGCAGGTCGATGGAGTCCTTCTCCCGGCCCAGCCGTTCGACGAGGCCGCGCACGCCCCGAGGTCCCACTGCCTCCAGCAGAGGAAGATGGACCTTCTCCACCAGATGCCTTGCGACGGGCGTCAGGTGGACGGGAGATCCCTCCAGCAAGCCGGAGGCCTTGGCGGGCACTGAATACAGGCCCCAGAGGCCGTAGATCTTCTGGTTGCTCAAGATCTGGGCATCGCTGTCCGTGCCCAGGGGCTCCACGGTGGGCTTCGCCAGCCGGAAGGCCACGCGTTCCGTTCCCCGGAAGCTCCGCTCGTTGTTGCGGGATGCTCGGGCATAGGCCGCGAGCTGCTCCCACTTCAGGAACGTGGTGACGTAATCCGCGGACTGGGTCTCCGCGGCGACCCGTTCGGCGAAGTAGTAGCCGAGCAGGAGGACCGTGAAGTCCGTCACCGAGTTGCTGACGGTGGTCAGGTTGCCCACGACACGGCGCCCGAAGCGGGACCAGATGGGCTGGACGCCCAGCGGATCGCGCGAGCCCTTCACCGCCGCGCGCGAATCCAACTGGGTCAGGAATGGAATGGCGAGCATGGGAGTGCTTCTCATCAAAGCACTCCATTCCCTGCACTGTCCTTCACCCGGGGAAAGGGGTCTGGGCCGACCCGACTGTCAGGCGGGCACGTACGCGCCCACGTATACTTCCCGGCAGCGATGTCCTCAGACGACCTTCAGCGCACCCTCTGCAACTGCCTGGCGCTGCGGCAGGCCAGCCGCCACGTCACGCAGTTCTATGATCAGGTGCTCGCGCCCAGCGGCCTCCGGACGACGCAGTACTCCATCCTCCACCACGTCCAGGCCCAGGGCCCGCTGAGGGTGAACGCGCTGGCGGAACAGCTGGTGATGGACCCGTCCACGCTCACCCACAACCTGAAGCCCCTCCTCAAGGACGGCTTCGTGGTGCTGGAGGTGGGCCGCACGGACCGGCGCCAGCGCGCCATCGCCATCACTCCGGAAGGGCAGGCCGTCTACCGCAAGGCCCGGCCGCTGTGGCTGCGCGCCCAGACGGACTTCGAGCGCGCCGTGGGCGACACCCAGGCCTCCGCGCTGCGCGACCTGCTGGCCACTGTCGCGCGGATGCAGTGGGGCGAAGCCACCGCGGCGACGGCGGGCCCCGCGGATTCCAGGGCTCCCTCCCGCCGCCGCCGTTGAGGGCTGACCGCCCTCAGAGCTTGGGGGCGCTGGCGGGGGCGGGCTTCAGGTAGCGGTCCAGGAACTCCAGGGTGCGCCGGTCCACCTGCGCCTCGTTCTTCTTCTTCTTGAAGCCGTGGCCCTCGTCGGGGAGCAGCAGGTACTCCACCGGGACGCCGTTCTTCTTCACCGCCGCCACGATTTCATCCGACTCCACCTGGAGGACGCGCGGGTCGTTGGCGCCCTGCACGACGAGCAGCGGCTTCTTGATGCGCTCCGTGTGGAAGAGGGGGGAGATCTCCTTGAGCATCGCCTCCTGCTTCTCCGGGTCGCCAATCTCCTGGAACATGGCCAGACGGAAGGCGCCCCACTCGGGCGGCATGCTCTTGAGCGTGCGCAGCCAGTTGGACACGCCGAAGACGTCCACGCCCACGTCGAAGGCGTCCGGGTGGAAGGCGAGCGCCGCCAGCACCATGTAGCCGCCGTAGCTGCCGCCCATGATGGCCACGCGCGAGCCGTCCACGTACGGCAGGCTGGCCAGGTACTTGCGCGCCTCCACGCAGTCGCGCAGCGGGTCCTTGCCGTGCTTCTGGTCGTCCGCCTTGAAGAACGTCTTGCCGTAGCCCGCGCTGCCCCGGTTGTTGATGCCCAGCACCACGTAGCCGTGGTTCACCAGGTACTGGACGAAGTTGTTGTAGCCCCGGGTCGTCTCTCCGCCCGGACCGCCGTGCACGTAGACGATGGCGGGCGCCTTGTTCTGTGCCGTGGCCTGGTGCGGCTTGAAGAGCAGGTTGGGGATCTCCATCCCGTCAAAGGACTTGAAGGTCACCACCTGTGCCTCCACCAGGTCCTCGGAGTCGAGCTCGCGGCTCATCGTGTCCGTCACGCGCGTGGTCTTCTTCGTGGCCAGGTCCTGGACGTAGAGGTTCGCCGAAGAGCGGTCCGTCTCCAGGAGGACCGCCAGCTGCTTCTCGTCACGGGAGAAGATGGCCTCGGAGATCATCCCGGCGGGCAGCTGCGTCAGCGGAACCTGCGTCCCGGCCTTCTCGTCGTGCAGGCGCACCTCAATGCCGGCGTTCACGTTGATGAGGGAGACGCGGAACGCACCCGAATGAGAGAACTCCGTGGCGATGATGTCCCAGTCCGCCTTCTCCACGTCCTCCCACTTGCCGGCCTCCTTCGCCGGGCGCACCACGCGGGCGAACTCCGTGCCGTCGTCCGTGATGAGGTACAGCTCCCCGGTGACGGGGTGGATGTCCCCCACGCGGTAGCTGGCCACGCCCGTGTGCGGCGTGAGGTTCTTCAGCGTCTGGGTCGCGACGTCGTAGCGCCACACATTGCCGTCCGACGTGGTGACCGCCTCCTCCAGCGCCACCCAGCTTTCGTCCGGCGCCACGCCCGCGACGCCGAACCCCTTGTCGTTCCGGGCCAGGAGCGTGCGCGCGTACGTCTTCGCGTCAAGGCGGTACACGTCCATGGCGCCCGGGTCGCGCTCGTTGGTGGTGATGTAGAACGCGCTGTCGTCCTGGCTGAAGCCCAGGAAGTGGGCGACGCCCTTCTTCATGGGCGTGAGGTCCTTCTCCTTGCCGTCCGGCGTGCGCACGTAGATGTGCGTCTGCTCATCGCCCCCCTTGTCGCGCTCGAAGAGGAGGCGGTTGTCGCGCGGGAAGGCCCCCACCACCCGGATGGCGTCCGTCTTCGAGCGCGTCAGCGCGGTGGGCTTGCCTCCGCCCACCGGCACGCTGTGGACGTTGAAGATGCCGGTCGCGTTCGACGAGAAGAGCAGCTGCTTGCCGTCCGAGGTGAAGACCGGGGCCATCACCTCCGTGGACCCCATGAACTGCTCCACCGTGTACTGCTTCGACGGCCGGGCGGCCGGGGTAGGCCTGGACGCGGGCGGCGCGGCCCCCAGGAGTGGCAGGAGCAGGGCGGGGGCAAGGACTCGGGACAGGGACTTCCACACGGGCATGGGGCCTCCGGAAGGCGGCGGACGGGGGAACTCTGGGCCAGGCCCCGCCGGGTTCAACAGAGGCCGGCGACAAACCTGACAGAAGGCTGTCACGAGCCGGGGGCAGATTGATTGCGTTCCCTCGACGCGGCACCCGGAGATTCCGTCATGACCCAGAACGACCTGTCGAAGACCCTTCCCCTGCGCGGCCTGCACACCTACGCGGGCGGCTGCCTGTGTGGCGCCGTGCGTTACGAGGCCACCGTGGACCTGGCCGGCGTCACGCGCTGCAACTGCACCATCTGCATGAAGTACGGCTACGGCGGCGGCGTGGGCATGAAGCCGGACGCCTTCCGCCTCTTGAAGGGCCAGGACGCCCTCAAGAAGTACGGGCGCGACGGCAGCCCCAACACCCGCAGCTTCTGCGGCCGCTGCGGGGTGGTGTGCTACGGCGACGGCGACGTCCCGGAGCTGGGCGGCAAGTTCGTGTCCATCTACGTCAACACGCTGGATGACGTGGACCCGTCGCTGCTCACCTTCGGGTACTGGGACGGTCGGCACGACAACTGGGCGGCCGGGCCGCGCCCCACGCCGTGGCCCTTCCAGGCCGCCGCCTAGGGCCTAGAGGCTCCCCGCCGCGGCACGGCCCGCGGCGCGGCCGGAGAAGATGCAGCCGCCCAGGAACGTGCCTTCCAGGGCGCGGTAGCCGTGGACGCCACCGCCTCCGAAGCCGGCCACCTCGCCCGCCGCGTAGAGCCCGGGGATGGTCTTCCCCTGGGCGTTGAAGACGCGGCCCTGGAGGTCCGTCTCGAAGCCGCCCAGCGTCTTGCGCGTGAGGATGTTCAGCTTCACGCCGATGAGCGGCCCCGCCTTGGGGTCCAGGATGCGGTGCGGCTTCGCGGTGCGCACCAGCTTGTCACCCCGGTAGTTGCGCGCCTGGCGGATGGCGGCCAGCTGCAGGTCCTTGCTGAACGGGTTGTCCATCTGGAGGTCGCGGGCCTTCACCTCGCGCTCCACCGTGGCGAAGTCCAGCAGCGGCTCTGGCGTCTTCGCGTTCATCCCGGCGACCAGGTCGCGCAGGTTGTTGGAGATGACGAAGTCCTCGCCCTTCTCCTTGAAGGCCTCCACCGGGCCCATGGCCTTCTTGCCCACGGCGCGGTTGAGCACGCCCAGCCAGTCCTTGCCCGTCAGGTCCGGGTTCTGCTCCGAGCCGGAGAGCGCGAACTCCTTCTTGATGATCCACTGGTTGAGGATGAACCAGGTGTGCTCGTGGCCCGTCTTTACGATGTGCTCCAGCGTGCCCAGCGTGTCGAAGCCGGGGAACAGCGGCGGCGGCAGGCGCTTGCCGGTGGCGTCCAGCCACAGCGAGCTGGGGCCCGGCAGGATGCGGATGCCATGGCGGGGCCAGATGGGGTTCCAGTTCCGCAGGCCCTCCGTGTAGTGCCACATGCGGTCGCGGTTGATGAGGCGCCCGCCCGCGGCCTCCGTGATGGCGATCATCCGGCCGTCCACGTGGTCCGGCACGCCTTGAATCATGAACTTCGGCGCGGGGCCCATGCGCTGGGGCCACGCCTTGCGCACCAGCTCGTGGTTGCCGCCAATGCCGCCGGACGTGACGATGACCGCGCCCGCGCGCAGCTCGAAGTCACCCACCGTCACGCGCGAGCTGCTGGCGCCCCGGGGGACCTCCGTGGGCTCCAGCAACATGCCGCGCACGCCCACCACCGCGCCGTCCTGCGTGAGCAGTTCGTCCACGCGGTGGCGGAAGTGGAAGGTGAGGGTGCCCTTGGCCTCGGCCGCCTTCGCCCGGCGCACGAAGGGCTCCAGCACGCCGGGGCCGGTGCCCCAGGTGACGTGGAAGCGGGGGACGGAGTTGCCGTGGCCCACGGCGCCGTAGCCGCCGCGCTCCGCCCAGCCCACCACCGGGAACCAGCTCATGCCCTGCTGGACGAGCCAGGGGCGCATCTCGCCCGCGGCGAAGGCGACGAAGGCCTCCGCCCACTTGCGCGGCCAGTGGTCCTCCTCGCGGTCGAAGGCCGCGGTGCCCAGCCAGTCCTCCATCGCGAGCTCGTGCGAGTCCTTGATGCCCATGCGCCGCTGCTCGGGCGAGTCCACGAGGAACAGGCCTCCGAACGACCAGAACGCCTGGCCGCCCAGGTTCTGCGGCCCCTCCTGGTCCACCACGGCGACGCGCTTGCCCGCATCCGCGAGCTCCGTGGCGGCGACGAGTCCGGCGAGCCCTCCGCCCACGACGATGACATCCACTTGCTGTCCCATGCGTGCCTCCCGGTAGCACCTGGCGCGCGGATGATAGCGATTCGCGCGGATTGCAGACGGTCCATCACCTGCGCAACCCACCGCTCCCGGGGGTAGACTCCCGCCCATGGATTCAGATGTGAAGGGCAACGCGGGGCCGCTGGGCCATGACGCCGCCGCCTACGCGCAGCGTCAGGACGGGCTGTCACCGGAGCCGCTGCGGGACGCGGCCTGGAGCGTGGCGGGGCAGCGGGCCTTCGGCGTGGTGCTCGACGTGGGCTCGGGCAGCGGCGGGTGGATCCGCCGGCTGCAACAGAACCCCGCCATCGAGCGCATCCTCAGCACGGACATCCACGACGCGGGCGCCAGCCGCCTGCCGGGCGTGGAGTTCCAGCAGCGGGACGTGTCCCGGGACGCGCTGCCGTGGGGCGATGGGTCGGTGGACTGGGTGTTCGCCATTGAAGTGCTGGAGCACCTGGCCAACCCGCGCCACTTCGTGAAGGAGGCCTTCCGCGTGCTCAAGCCCGGAGGCCACCTGTTCTTCACCACGCCCAACAACGACAGCCTGACGGCGCGGCTGTCCTTCCTGGTCCGGGGCTACTTCCCGGCGTTCTGCGAGCAGGACTACCGGGACTCCGGACACATCACGCCCATCACGGAGCTGGACGCGCGGCGCATGGCCGTGGAGGCGGGCTTCCAGTCCATCGACTTCGACTATCCGCTGCCCGGGCGCATCCCCCGCAGCAGCGTGTACTGGCAGCGCTTCGTGCCGGGCCTGCGCGGACGGTGGTGGAGCGACGGGCTGTTCGCGCTGCTGACGCGGCCCCGTTGAACGGGACTGGCCGCCTGTTCAGGCGCCGTGGTAGCCCTGCCGTGAACCAGGAGGCTCGGGATGCGGCAGCGGTGCTTTTGGGTGGGGACGGATCCGCTCTACCAGACCTACCACGACGAGGAGTGGGGCGTGCCGGTGCGCGACAGCCGCGCGCTCTGGGAGATGCTGATGCTGGAGGGCTTCCAGGCGGGGCTCGCGTGGATTGTCATCCTGCGCAAGCGCGAGGCCTTCCGGAAGGCGTTCAAGGGCTTCGACCCGAAGGTGGTGGCGCGCTTCACGGAGAAGGACGTCACGCGCCTGATGGCGGACGAGGGCATCGTCCGGGCGCGCGCGAAGATTGAAGCCACCATCGGCAACGCGCGCGCCTATTTGATGATGCAGGAGGCGGGCGAGGACTTCTCCTCGTTCGTCTGGGGCATGGCGGGCGGCAAGCCCATTCGCAACGCGTGGAAGAGCCGGGGCGAAGTGCCGGCGAAGACGGAGCTGTCGGAGGCGTACTCCAAGGCCTTCAAGCAGCGCGGCTTCAAGTTCGTGGGGCCGGTCATCGTCTATGCATGGATGCAGGCCACGGGCATCGTGGATGACCACACCGTGGACTGCTTCCGGCACCGGTGAAGCAAGACAACGAAACACCCAGGAGACACGGAATGCGGATCAGCGTGATGAGCGTGATGGTGAATGACCAGGCCCGGGCCCTGAAGTTCTACACGGAGGTCCTGGGCTTCGTGCTGAAGGTGGACGTCCCGGTGGGCGCGGGCGGGGAGCGCTGGCTGACCGTCGTCGCTCCGGACGCGCTGGAGGGCACGCAGATCCTGCTGGAGCCCCTGGGCTTCCCGCCCGCGCGCGTGTACCAGAAGGCGCTGTTCGACGCGGGCATCCCGGCGGCGTCGTTCGGCGTGGACGACTGTCAGGCGGAACATGACCGCATGGTGAAGCTGGGCGTGACGTTCAAGACTCCGCCCACCGCCATGGGCCCCGTCACCGTCGCCGTGTTCGAGGACACCTGCGGCAATCTCATCCAGATGGCGCAGATGATGTAGCCGGCCCGGGGTCCATCGGCCGTTCGTCGTATGTCATCCCATGTCGGACACGGCCTATACACTGTGTCCTGTCTGTTCATGCTTCACACAGGGGGATGTGATGACGATGCGAATTCAACCCAGGGTCCCGCCGCAGGAGCCTCGCAAGGGGCTGGCGGCGGGCACGGCACGCAGCAACACCGCGCAGGGGACGCCGGCGCGCGCGCCGGAGGTGGCGACTCGCCGGGCGGGCTTCTCCGAGCAGAGCGCGTTCGTCTCCAAGCAGCCGGACGTGCAGTCCACGTTCAAGCGCGAGTTCGGCGCGATGGCGTCCGACAAGCAGAAGTTCCACGAGACGATGCGGACGGTCTACGGCGAGGGCTATGACGCCGCCAAGGCCGAGCAGTTCCGGCAGCAGGCGCTGAAGGGCGACTTCGGCTGGCTGCCGCCGGTGCGCACGGTGTCCGCGGAGACGCTGAACGGGGCCAACGGCGCCTACGACGCGGAATCCGGCACGGTGCTCATCAATGAGTCGCTGGATCCGTCGCTGGCGGCCTCCACCTACGTGGAGGAGGCGGGCCACCACCTGGACACGAAGCTCAACACCGAGGACACGCAGGGCGACGAGGGCGAGCTGTTCCGCCGCATCCTGTCCGGGGAGAAGCTGACCCCGAAGCAGGTGGCGGACATCCGCGCGGAGAACGACAAGGGCACCATCGTCGTGGACGGCAAGGCGAAGGAGGTCGAGTTCTGGAACCCCTTCAAGGCCCTGGGTAACGCGGCCAAGGCCGTGGGCAACGCCGTCACGGGCGCGGCGAAGGCCGTGGGTGGAGCGGTCTCCAGCGCGGCGAGCTGGGTGGGCGGCGCGGCGAAGACCGTCTGGAGCGGCGTGAAGAACGTGGCCAACCGCGCGGGCGACGGCATCCGCGGCCTGGTCACCGGCGCCATCAGCACCGTGGTGGGCGCGTTCCGCAACGTGGGCGAAGGGATAGGGACCTTCTTCGGCGGTATCGGCAAGCTGTTCCAGGGGAAGTTCGGTGAAGGCTTCAAGCAGATGGGGCTGGGCCTGCTGAAGGCCGTGGTGCAGACGCCCGTGGATGCCCTCCTGATGATGGGCGGACGGGCCCTGAGCGCCATCCAGACGCTGGTGGGCCTGGAGCCGCCCGGGCGCAAGCTGTCCAGCAGTGAGATCGCCACGCTGAAGAGCGTCTACGGGGACTCCATCGACTACTCGCAGATGCGCATCAAGGAGGGCAAGTCCGGCCTCTTCAGCACCACCGGCCGCGCGTTCACCCACGGCAACACCATCTACATCCCGCCGGAGAACATGCCCCTGACCCCGGACCTGCTGGTGCACGAGTCGGCGCACGTCTGGCAGCACCAGAACGGCGGCACGGACTACATGAGCGAGGCCCTGGTGGCGCAGCACATCGGGGACGGCTACGACTTCGAGAAGGGCCTGGACGCGGGCAAGTCCTGGAAGGAGCTCAACCCCGAGCAGCAAGCGGAGTTCCTCCAGCAGGCCCAGCTCGCGGGCTACTTCGCCAACCCCGCCGGCGGCTTCCACTTCAACGGCAAGGACTACACGGCGCAGATTCAAGCGGCCATCGCCCAGGTCCGGGCCGGCGAAGGGGCGCCGTAGGCCATGCGCGCGTCGCGCCTCGCCAGCCTGGGGTGGGCCTGGGTCCTGCTCCTGCTGCTCACCGCGTGCCGTCCGGTCCTCCAGGTGTCCCTGGTGGAGGGCGCGCGGCAGCTGCCTGCTCCGCGCTTCACCGTGGAGGATCCAGAGCACGCGGATCGCCCCCGCTACACCACGGTCCAGGTGCTGGACCGCGCGGGGGAGATGTACTGGCAGCTGCGGGCGGAGCCCTACGGCGACATGGCCAGCGTGGCCTCGTTGACGTACGGCGAGGCGCCACCCGGCTTCACCGTGCTGGACGGTCCCCGGGAGCTCCAACCCGGGGGCCGCTACGCCCTGTACGTGGTGGGCAAGAACCGGGGTGCACTCCACTTCGACGTGGACCCGCAGGGCCACGTCTCGGAGGCCTCCCCGTAGCGTGAAGTCCCTGTGCTCCGGGGGCGTTGCGCTAGCCTGGGGCCATGTCTTCGGAGCGCAACAGGGGCCGTGTTCGCACGGTGGAGGACTGGTGGGGCAGGCTCTCCTCGCGGGACGCGGGTGCTCGCGAGGAGGCGCTGTCGGCGCTGGAGGAGTTGCTGGTGTCCGGGGCGCCGGAGTCGCGGGAGCGGACCGCGCGGGCGCTCCTGGAAGAGCTGGGGCGGCCCGGGACCGCGGTCGCGGAGCCGCTGCTGTTCCTGTTGCAGCGCAGCTGGTGGCCGCCGCAGCCGGGCCTCGCCGGGCTCGCCGTCCAGCGCGTGCTCGCGGTGCTGGCGCGGCTGGAGGCCGAGTCTCCCGCGCTGGAGAACGCGGCGGGCGTGCTCACCGTGGTGTGCCGCGTGGACCCCTCCCGGCTGGCCGCGCTGGGGGCGATGTTCGAGCATCCGCGTGCCTCGGTCCGCGGCGCCATGGCGCGCGTGGTGGGCCGGCTGGGCACCGCCGCGGCCGCGGAGCTGCCCCGGCTGTTGAAGCTCCTGGAGGACGAGGAGCCCGTGGCCCTCTCCGCGCTGGAGTCCCTGGCGGCGCTGGCCCCGCTGGCCCCGGAGCTCACCGCGCCCCGGCTGCTGGAGCAGGTGCGCGGGTCGGAGGGCGCGCGCCTCTACCTGGCGCTGGTGTCCCTGCGGGGCCTGTTTGATGAACTGCAGGGCGAGGCGCGGCCCGTGCCCGCGTTGCCGGATTTGGAGTCCGCGCTGCTGCGCACGCTGACCGCGCCAGAGGCGCCCATCCGTCAGGAGGCCGCGTCGCTCCTGGGGTTGAGCGGCCCGCTGTCGCCCGAGGCCATCGCGGCCCTGCGCGAGCACCTGCGGGATGAGAGCGCCCATGTCGCGGCCCGCTCCGCCGTGGCGCTGGTGCGCTCCGGTGCTCCGGCGGCGGAGGCGCTGTTCCTGCTGAAGGGACAGCTGGGACCGGCCGCGTCGCGCGAGCTCCAGGAGGCAGCGGTCGCCGCGCTGGAGGAGGCGGACCCCTCGCGGCTGGGGCGCGCGAGGGGGATGCTGGAGACGGTGGCCCGCGACGCGGTGGGGCTGACGCGCGAGGCCCTCTACGAGCTGCTGGGGCAGATTCCCTAGCAGCCCAGGTTGCCGCCGGGGCTCACGCCGAGCATGGAGCAGAACTGCAGGTACTTGTCGATGCGGCTCTGCACCTGGCCGGGGTTGCGGCCGTAGCACTCCACCGAACCGTTGATGGTGCGGATGGTCTCACCGAAGCCCGCGTTGTTGACGATGGCGTTGTGGGCCGTCATGGAGCCCGCGCCATTCTGCGTGGTCCAGAACCAGAAGCCCGTGCGCCACGCGGCGTTCGCGTCCTGGGCCAGCAGGTCCGGGTTCGCCTGGAGCGGCAGGCCCAGCGCGTTGCCCGCCGCGCAGTAGTTGCCGTTCCACGACAGCTGCATGGGGCCGCGCCCGAAGTACCGCTTGCCCGGGGCGCAGCTGCACCCCGGAGGGCCCCACGACGTGTCGCAGTAGTCGCCCTTGTTGATCTCCTCGATGTACACGAGCCCGCCCGTCTCGTGCGACACGTTGGCCAGGAACGCGGCCACCTCGCGCTTGCGCGTGTCCGTGTCGCCCGTGGTCCCCACGCTGGGGAAGGTGGCCGCGGCGGCGATGAGCGCGTCGTAGGTGTAGAAGCCGTTGCGGCCGGGGAACATGGTGTTGAACATGTCGCGGGTGAGGATGGCCCCGAAGCCCGTGCCGCCGCTCCCGCCGCCGGAGACCTTGTCGAACGTCCAGCGCTGGTTGTCGCGGTCCGCGTAATACGGGTACTGGACGATTTGCGTCCCGTTGTCGAACGAGCCCCACGACAGGTCCATGGCCATGCCGGTGTGGCGGGGGTGGAAGCTGAACTGCGTGCCGCCCCGGTTGATGAACTGGAACTGCTGGTTGGCGCCGTCCACGTAGGTCCACTGGTGGAGGACGGCGTTCTCCGCGGTGCTGACCCCCTGGATGTCCAGGGCCTTGCCGCTGTTGACGTTGATGATCTTCCAGAACCCGCCCGACGTGGGCGAGATGTGGAACTTCTGCGCGTTGGTGCCGTTGCAGTCCCACTGCTGCACCTTCGCGCCGTCCGCCGTGCTGGAGGACGCCACGTCGATGCACTTGTTCGTCCGCACGGAGCGGATGACGTAGTCGCCCTCCGTGATGGTCGACACGACGGCGGCGCTCTCCACCTGGCTCAGCGTGTCTGGCGCGTCTCCTCCGGCCTCCGGCCCGGAACAGCCGGCCAGCGCGCCCATGGCTCCCAGCAACGACAGACCGCGGATCATCCCCTTGTGGCTCATGACGTCTCCCTTGGGTACCGCCAGCAGGTGAAGGAACTCCCAAGAGGCAAATAAAACCTCTCAGGCCAACTTTGTTTTTCAAGAGAACAAAGTCCCTGGCGTCATGCCATTGTCCGAGGTATCCAGTCAATCCAGGGAATCCGAAAGAGCCCGGAGTGAACAGGGAAGGGGAGGACACCGGGCGTGCGGGTCCGGCCCTGGTTAGACTGCGGCCCTGGTTCGTTCCCCTGTTCCCCCAGGAGGCCCCTCATGCCCAAGTCGATTGGTGGTTCCAGCTTCAAGGCGCCGTCGGTGCCGAAGTCGCCGCCTTCCACCACCCCCAAGGCGCCGAACAGCGTCTCCACGCCCTCCTCGAGCACCGCGAGCACCAGCAAGAAGCGCCCGCTGGACGAGGCGTCGTCGTCGGAGCCGAACAAGCTGGCGAAGACGGACCTCAAGGACAACACGACGGAGGCGCGGCTGAAGCGGGCGAAGATTCGCGAGGAGCGCCGTCAGTCGTCCGCGGACGCGGTGGGCTCGGCGGACGGCCGCAGCGGCTTCGTGGGCACCTCGCAGGGCTTCCAGAAGATGAACCCGAAGACGGACGGCAAGCAGCGGGTGGACACACCCTTTGGCCCGGTGAACGCGAGCAAGTTCCCCACGCAGGACCCGGCCTTCAAGATCACCACCCAGGCGAAGAAGGACTACGGAAACCAGCCGGTGGGGCACAAGTACTCGGACCTGGTGACGGCGTTGAAGGCAGGGGGCAAGAGCGACAAGGAGATCGCCACCGACCTGCTCAACGGCCTGGAGGGCAAGGACCCCCAGCACCTCACGGACAACAAGTCCAAGAACGCCGCCGCCAAGCTCCTGGCCATCATGAATGTGTCCGAGCCCATGCGCGTGGGCGGCTCCGGCAAGGCGGGCCGCGCGACGCTGCGCATGGTGCAGGCCGGGGAGATCAGCCTGGAGCAGGCCTTCACGGGGAAGACGCCCACGTTCCCCATGGCGGACAATCCGACGTACATGCGCCGCACGGTCAACTACGACGGCACGAAGCAGACCAAGCCGCCGGAGAAGCCGACACAGTTCGACAAGGTCGGCGGCTACATGTCCGACAGCAGCGGCGACGAGTCCTGAGCCGTCTCACAGCCTCTTCAGGAAGCGCTCCGTGAAGAGGTACGCGTCCCCCGGCCACCGCGCGGACACGTAGCGCCCGTCCTCGACCACGAAGGCGGGCGTGTGGTCCGTCGCGGTGCCGCGCTTGGACAGGACGCGCGGGCCGCGCTCGAAGTGGCCCGGGTCCGCGAGCACGGCGGCGACCTCCTCCTCCACGTAGGCGGGATAGGTGCGGTAGTAGCGCCCCAGCTTCCACGCCGTGAGCAGGTACGCGGAGCGCTCCATGTACTTGGGCAGGCACGTGGTGCGCATGCCGTGGAGCACGCTCCTCCCGGTGGCGGGGTCCTTCGTGCGCGCCAGCACCAGCACGCCGTGGCAGATGGCCGCCACGGGCCGCTGGAGCGCCCAGAACGCCGCCACCTTCGACTGGAGCAGTCCGCTGCCCAGGTACTGCCGCATGCCCGGCGCGTGGCCTCCGGCGAGCAGGAGCGCGTCGAAGTCCGACGGCTTCACCGCGTCCCAGGTGAGCGGCTTCTGGAAGGCCTGCGTCAGCGTGAGGTCGCCGTAGAAGCGCCTGGGCTCCGGGTCCGCGCCCAGTTGTCCGAAGAGCACGCCGGTGAGCAGCAGCGGATCCGCTGCGGGCATGTGGCCCTTCTCCGTGGCGAACACCACTTCGTGCCCCGCGTCGGTGAGCATGCGCCAGGGCACGGCCACTTCGGTGACGTCGAAGTCGTGGTCAGGCAGCGGGACGAGGACGCGGCGGGCGGAGGCCATTCGGGCAGTGTTTCCCGGTGCCCGGGGACTGACAAGACCTCACCAGATCTCGGGAGCGTTTGGATCCGAAGCCAATTCAACGTGTGCTCGGAGCGAGCGCCCCTCTTGGAGTTGAAGATCCTCCCTCTCGTGCGGGTAGTAGTGATCTTGTTCGAAGCGCAGGGCATAACGTCCGGGGAGAAGGCGTGGAAAGCGGAAGCATCCTTGGCCGTCCGTGAGTAGGACCTGCTCCTCCGTGAGGGCAGGCGACCTCAAGGTGACAATCACACCGTCGAGGGGCTTCCGGGTGACGACGTCGATGACGGTGCCGAAGATGGCGCTCTCGGACCGGGCGCTCGTGGGGGCGGAGGCCAGCAACAACGCGAGACACGGCAGGACAAGGCGTTTCATCGTTCGATCTCCATCCGGTAGCCTACGCCGCGCACGGTCTGGATGGAGAAGCGGGAGGCGCTGGTCCACTTGAGCTTGCGCTTCAGGCTGGAGACGAAGTTGTCCACGGTGTGCGGATCCACCACCACGTCCGTGCCCCATACGGCGTCCAGGATTTCGTCCCGCTTGAGCGCCCGCTCGCGCTCCTTCACGAAGAAGGCCAGCAGGTCGAACTCCTTGCGCGTCAGCTCCACCTCCGCGCCCTCCGGTGACTCCACGCGCCGCCGGTCCAGGTCCACGCTGTAGCCCGCGAAGCGCAGCAGCTTCGCCGGAGCGACACCCCCGCCGCGCTTCAGGTGCGCGCCCACGCGGGCCAGCAGCTCGCGCAGCCGGTAGGGCTTGCCCAGGTAGTCCTGCGCGCCGGACTCGAAGCCTCGCACCACGTCCTCCTCCAGCGTGCGCGCGGTGAGCATCAGCACCGGCACGCCCATGCCCTCCTCGCGCAGCGAGCGGCAGAGCGCGTAGCCGTCTCCGTCCGGCAGCATCACGTCCAGGAGGATGAGCTGGAAGTCGCGGCGGGACAGGTGCTCGCGCGCCTCCTTCACCGTGGCGGCCTCCTCCACGGCGTAGCCACCCTGGTGCTCCAGGTTGTCGCGCAGCGCGAGCCGCAGGTTCGGGTCGTCCTCCACGACGAGGACGGTGGGGGCGGCGGTGGTCATGCGGTGCTCCGGTACTCGGGAAGGGTCAGTTCGAAGGTCGTGCCTTCGGGGCTGGAGTCCGCCACGCGCAGCGTGCCTCCATGAAGCCTTGCGATGCGCCGGCACAGCGCGAGCCCCAGCCCGCTGCCGGGCACCTCGCGGCCGTCGCGGCCGGACAGCCGGTAGAACTCTCCGAAGACGCGCTCCCACTCGGCCTTGGGGATGCCGGTGCCGTTGTCCGTGAAGTGCACGCGCCCTCCGGACAGCGTCTGGACGTGCAGCCGCACGGGGCTGCGGGTGTTGTACGCGCACGCGTTGCGCGCCAGGTTCGCCAGGAGGAGCCGCAGGAGCTGCGCGTCCACGTTCAGCTCGCGCGCGTCCACGTCCGCGGTCAGCTCCACCGGCACTGGAGCGCTGGACTCCAGGTCCCGGCGCAGGTGGGAGACCAGCTCATCCAGCCGCACCGGCGCGAGCTTCGGCACCCAGCGCCCCTTGTCGATGCGGTTGAACGACAGCAGGTTCTCCACCAGGAAGCCCAGCCCGTCCGCCTCGCGGATGATGCGCGCGGGGTAGTCCTTCGCGTCCGCGCCCTCCGCCACGCGCCACTCCAGCGTCTCCGCGAGCAGCCGGATGGACGCCAGCGGCGTGCGCAACTCGTGCGACACCGTGGCCACGAAGTCGCTCTTCAGCTCCAGGAACCGGTACTTGCGCTGCTGGGCCACGAAGGCCAGCGCCGCGATGACGAGCGCCAGCACCGCGCACAGCGCCAGCATCAGCGTCTTGAGCCGGTAGCGGCTCTCCAGCGCATCCTCGCCGCGAGCCCACACAGACGACTCCACCGCCACCGGCAGCGACGCCAGCGTCATCACCGGCGCGTCTCCCGGCAGGGCCACGCGCCCGTCCGCCTCCAACAGGCCGCGCTCGCGCATCTCCCGGGTGAGCCCCGCCAGCAGCCCGGGCAGGTCCAGCGCCAGCCCGCGTACGTCCGCCCCCTGGAGCGGTTCCAGGTACCAGCCGGACCGGACCAGCAGCGGCTCGCGCACGGCTTCCGGGAGCGGCAGCGGCGTCGTGGCCAGCTCGCGCGCCCGCGCCTCGAAGTCCGCCACGGGCACGCCCACGCGCGCGGAGAGCGCCGACACCTTCTCCCGCAGGAACTCGAAGTCCTCCGGCGTGAAGCGCGAGCGCTTGAGCAGGAGCAGCCGCTGCAAGCCCTCCAGCCGCCCACCGCCCTGCCCATCCAGGAGCCCGTCGCGCACCAGGCCGCGCATCAGGTCCGGCACCACGTCGCCGCGCGCCGCCACGTCCTCCAGCACCACCAGCAGGGACGGCAGGTCCCGCGTGGACGCGAGCACGAAGCGCGCGCGGTGCTGGAGCAGCGCCATCAACGACAGCAGCGTGGCCTTGCGGTCCTTCGCCTTCAGCGCCTGCTCCACCAGCGCCATCCGCTCCAGCCGCTCGCTCCACGGGCCCTCGTCCTCGTCCGCGACCTCCGTGCCCGCGCGCAGCCGGGCGTAGCGCTCCTTCGCGGGCGCGTCTCCGGCCGTGTCGAACTGCGCCAGCCGGGGCAGGACCTGCTCCCCCTGTTCCCGCAGGTACAGCCCCGGCGTGGCCACGAGCGGATCCTCCTTCGCCGCCGCCAGCGTGCCGCGTGCGCCCTCCAGGCCTTCGCGCAGCGCCTGTCCCAGCGACGCGCGGGCGTACTGCTCCAGGGCCTCGCGCCGGGAGCGGAGCGAGGCCCGCGCGTCCTCGCGTTCCGCGGCGAAGATGCGGTGGAGATAGCCCAGGCCGACCCCGAGCCCGGCGAGGCCGAGCACGAGGGCGACGAGGGTGGGCAGCAGCCTGCGCGGCATCCGGACCCGTCCCTACTTGAGGGTGGGGACGCGGTCGGCGTCCATGGTGCGCACCGGCGCGATGGACTCGAAGCGGTCCTCGCGGCGGTCCAGCTTCTTCGCCAGCCGGATGAGGTCGCCCAGCTCCGCCACGTCCTTGCGCGCCTTCAGCGGCGTGCCCAGCTCCTCCCACAGCGACACGAGCGCGTCGTAGGTGAGCGGCCGCGCCCAGTAGGAGCCGCGCAGCTTCTCCGCGAACGCCGCGGCGACGTAGGACAGGCGGGTGGGGGAGGCGGCCTTCTCATACGCGGGACGCAGCAGCGTCACGGGCATGGCCTTCTCGATGAGCTTCGAGCTGCCGCCCTCCGGGGCCTTGTAGCGGATGCGCAGCGTGCCGAAGTTCGTCTGCGACGGGTCGCGCAGCTTCACTTCGTACAGGGCGGTGACGGCGTGGCCCGCGCCCACTTCACCCGCGTCCACGCGGTCGTCGTTGAACTGCTGCTTGGTGAGCAGCCGGTTCTCGTAGCCGATGAGGCGGTAGCGGGACACCGTCTTGCGGTCGAACTCCACCTGGAGCTTCACGTCCTTGGCCACGACCTGGAGCGTGCCGGTGAGGTTCTGCACGAAGATGCGGCGGGCCTCCTCCAGCTTGTCCACGTAGGAGTAGTTGCCTTCACCCACCTGGGCCAGCCGCTCCATGAGCACGTCGTTGTAGTTGCCCATGCCGAAGCCCACGGTGGACAGGGTGATGCCCGCCGCCGCCTGCTCCTTCACGCGCTGCCAGATGCCGTCCGCTTCGACGATGCCGTTGTTCGCCACGCCGTCCGAGCAGAGGATGATGCGGTTGATGCCGCCCTTGATCATGTGGCTCGCGGCCAGCGCGTAGCCCAGCTCCATGCCGGCCTGCGCGTTGGTGGAGCCTTCCGACTGGACGCTGTCGATGGCGCTCAGGATGGCGGCCTTCTGCGTGGCGTTGGTGGGGGCCAGCACCTGATGGGCGGTGGTGCCGTAGACGACGATGGACACCCAGTCGCGCTCATCCAGCGCGTCCACCAGCAGGCGCAGCGAGCGCTTCACCAGGCCCAGCCGGTTCTCCATATCCATGGAGCCGGACACGTCGATGACGAAGACCAGGTGCCCCGGCTTGCGCTCCGCTCGGCTCACGTCGCGCGCCTTCACGCCGATGTGCACCACCTGGTAGCCCTTGCGCGCGGGGGAGGGGAAGCCCTCCACGTTCACGCTGAACGGCGCGTCCGGAGCGTTGGCGTAGTCGTAGTCGAAGGTGTTGACGAACTCCTCCACGCGCACGGCCTGTTCATCCGGCAGCGCGCCGCGCTCCAGGTAGGCGCGCGTCAGCGTGTACGACGCCGTGTCCGTGTCCACGGAGAAGGTGGAGAAGCGCTCCTCCTCCGTGTCCACGGTGGGGTTCACGCCGTAGCCCTTGAAGTACATGTCGAAGAAGCGCTGGCCCTGCGGGGCCACAGTGCGCTCCGGCGCGGGCTGCGGCGTGGGGACCGCCGAGGCCTGCGGGGCGCGGTACACCGTCTGCGGCGTACCGTCCGGGACGACGACGGGCATGTATGGCAGGGCCCAGGACGGAGCACGCGCGCGGTCGTTCTTGTCGAGCGGGCTGCTGTTGACGCCGAAGGCCGGGTCGTTCGTGGACAGGCCGTCCACCACGTAGCCGTTCTCGGGTGAGGTCGCGCCGTTGATGGACACGCCGTACTGGTCGGACCTGGCGCTCGGAGCGACCTCGGCCAGAGACTCGAACTCACGCTTTGCACCGCCCTTGCCCACCGGGCGCGCCACCGCGATGCGCTTGACGAACTCCTGGTCCACGTTGACGCCCATGTTCGACGAGCCCACGTCGATGGTGGGCGGCGCACCGATGATGGTCTCCACCTGTGGGAAGGGATCCGGCCGCAATTCCGCGTTCACGCGGAGGGTGCGATTGGGGAGCAACTGGATCTCATGGGCGTAAGGCTTGAAATCCTCCTTTTCGAACCGCAAGACGTACGTGCCGGCGGGAAGCTGAGGGATGCGGTAGTTCCCCTGGGCGTCCGTGACGACGACCTGTTCGCCTTCCATGCTCGGCGACCTCGCGATGACGACCACGTCCCCCACGGGCTTCTTGGTCTCGACGTCAATCACCGTGCCGATGATGACGCTCGTGGCGGCTGTGCCCGCGTCGGGCTGGGCTCCCACGGGCGCGGCGGACATCATCAGGAACAGCGGCAGCGTGCTTCTCAGGAGGGACTTCAGCATGAACCACCTCTCGCGCATCAGGGTGGAGCCATCATCCAGATGCGCCCCGCATCGAACCGCACGGCGGGCTCGTCTCCTCATCATGGTTTCATCATGGCGGGAAATCGTGCCGGGGGCCGGGTGTCCCATTAGAAAGGCCGTCCATGACGGCACTCGACACCCTCTTTCCCTCCGAAGAGCAGATTCCCCCCGGCGTGCGGCTGCCCGCGTACCTGGAGCAGCGCGAGTACCTGGTGGGCGGCGAGCTGCGCACCTGGGCCGGTGAGCTGAATCCGGTACTAAGCCCCGTGTTCGTCCGGACCCCGGAAGGGCTGAAGCAGAAGGTCATCGGCGCCACCCCGCTGCTCACCTCGCGCGAGTCGCTGGACGCACTGGCGGCTGCGGTGAAGGCCTACGACTCTGGCCGGGGCGTCTGGCCTGGGCTCAAGGTCGCCGAGCGCATCGAGCACGTGGAGCGCTTCCTCACCGCCATGCGCGCCCAGCGCACCGCCGTGGTGAACCTGCTCATGTGGGAGATTGGCAAGACGCAGCCGGACTCGGAGAAGGAGTTCGACCGCACGGTGGACCTCATCGTGGAGACCATCCGCGCGCTGAAGGAGCTGGACCGCACGTCGTCCCGCTTCGTGCAGGACCAGGGCATCATGGCGCAGATCCGCCGTGCGCCCATGGGCGTGGCCCTGTGCATGGGGCCGTACAACTACCCGCTCAACGAGACCTTCAGCACGCTCTTCCCCGCGCTGCTGATGGGCAACACCGTGGTGTTCAAGCCGGCGAAGTTCGGCGTGCTGCTGGTGCGGCCTCTCTTGGAGGCGTTCCGGGACTGCTTCCCGCCCGGCGTCATCAACATCATCTACGGCCGGGGCCGGGAGACCGTGGGCGCGCTGATGGAGAGCGGGCAGGTGGACCTGTTCGCGTTCATCGGCACCAACAAGGGCGCCAGCGAATTGAAGCGCATGCACCCGCGTCCGCACCGGCTCAAGTCCGTGCTGGGCCTGGACGCGAAGAACCCGGCCATCATCCTGGAGGACGCGGACCTGGATAACGCCGTGAAGGAGTGCATCACCGGCACGCTGTCCTTCAACGGCCAGCGGTGCACGGCGCTGAAGCTCCTGGTGGTGCACCGGAAGGTCGTGGACGCGTTCCTCGCGAAGTTCACCGCCGCCGTGGACACGCTCAAGCCCGGCATGCCCTGGGACCCGGGCGTCGCCGTCACGCCGCTGCCGGAGCCGGGCAAGGGGACCTACCTCCAGGGGCTGGTGGACGACGCGGTGGGGAAGGGCGCGCGCGTGGTGAACGCGACGGGCGGGCAGGCGTCCAAGTCGTTCTATTCACCCACGGTGGTGTACCCGGTTACGCGGGAGATGCGCCTGGCCACGGAGGAGCAGTTCGGCCCGGTGGTGCCGGTGATGGTCTTCGACGACGACGCGGAGGCCATCCAGCTGGTGGTGGACTCGCCGTTCGGCCAGCAGCTGAGCCTGTTCGGGAAGGACTCGGCGCGCATCGGGCGGTTCATCGACGCGTTCTCCAACCAGGTGGGCCGCATCAACCTCAACTGCCAGTGCCAGCGCGGGCCGGACACGTTCCCGTTCAACGGCCGCAAGGACTCCGCGGAGGGGACGCTGTCCGTGGCGGACGCGCTGCGGGTGTTCTCCATCCGCACGCTGGTGGCGACGAAGACGACGGCGGACAACACGGCGCTCGTCCAATCCATCCTGACCCGCAGAGAGTCGGATTTCCTCACCACGGACTTCCTCTTCTAGTCCCGCCTTGGCCCCGGGTGGTATGCCCTGGGCCATCCCATGGCGCCGCGCACCACGACCCTCGAGCTGCACAAGGAAGAGATGAAGTTCTCCGCGGGGCACTTCACCATCTTCTCCGCCACGCACCGCGAGAACCTGCATGGGCACAACTTCTCCGTCTATGTCGCGCTGACGGGGGAGGTGTCCGACGACGGCCTGCTTTCGGACTACGGTCCGCTCAAGCAGGCCATCATCGCCCGCTGCAAGGCCTGGAACGAGACGTTCTTCCTGCCCGCCCACTCCCAGCACCTGCGGCTGGAGCGGGACGAAAAGGGCAACCACGTGGCGCACTTCAACGGCGAGGAGCTGCGCTTCCTCGCGCGCGACGTCACGGTGCTCCCGGTGGCCAACGTGTCGCTGGAGGAGCTGGCGCGCGTCTTCGGCGAGGAGCTGGTGGGCGACGGCAGCGCCATGGCCCGCGACCACATCACCGGGCTGGTGGTGAAGTGCGCTTCGGGCCCCGGCCAGTGGGCCTCCTGGGAGTGGAAACGCGATGTCTGATCAGGTCCTCATCACCGGCGCCAGCCGGGGCATTGGCCGGGCGGCGGCGGAGCGGTTCCGCAAGGAGGGCTGGCGCGTCATCAACGTGTCGCGAAGCCCGTGCACCGTGCCGGACGTCGTGAACGTCCCGGTGGACCTGGCCGTGCCGGGCTGGGAGCCCGCGGTGGAGAAGGCGCTGCGCGACGGCGCCGGACAGGGCCGCCTGAGCGTCATCCACAACGCCGCCCTCTACGAACATGACGACGCGCTGACCATGGACGCGGACCACCTGCGCCGCGTGCTGGAGGTCAACGTCGTGGCGCCGCTGGTGCTCAACCGCCTGGCGCGGCCGCTGCTCACGGACGGCTCGTCCCTGCTCTACGTGGCGTCCACGCTGGGGGAGAAGGCCGTGAAGGGCGTGGCGTCCTACGTGACGACCAAGCACGCGCTCATCGGGATGATGCGGGCCACCTGCCAGGACCTGGCGGGGACGCAGGTGCACACCGCCGCCGTCTGCCCGGGCTTCACCGACACGGAGATGCTCCGCGAGCACCTGGGAGCCGACCCCGCCGTCCGCGCGAGCGTGGCGGGGATGACGACCTTCGGGCGGCTGATCAACCCGGAGGAGATCGCCAACGTGCTCTACCTCTGCGCCACCACCCCCGTCCTGAATGGCGCGGTCATCCACGCCAACCTGGGACAGATCGAGCGCTAGCGCCTGCTTCAGCCTTCCTGCGCGTAGACGGTGCACGACGACGTGCACGTCTCCGCCACGCGGATGCGCGCAACGGTGGTGCCGGGCACGTTCACGCGCTCGAAGAGCCACGCGGCCAAGAGCTCGCTCGTGGGGTTCTCCAGGCCCGGGACGTCGTTGAGCAGCCGGTGGTCCAGCTGGGCGTGCAGCGGCTGCCAGGCGGCGTTCAGCTCCGCGAAGTCCACGATCCAGCCGAAGTGCGGGTGCACGGGGCCTCGGAGGGTGATTTCAATGCGGTAGCTGTGGCCGTGCACCCGCGAGCACTTGTGCCCTTCCGGAACGTTGGGCAGGCGGTGCGCGGCCTCGAAGGTGAACTCCTTCGAGATTTCGGTGACGAGGGTGGGCTTCTTCACGGGGACGGCCTCCATTCGGCGGCCTTGTATCCGCGTTCCCCCCGTGCGTCCACGGCTCGTCTCGGCGGGCGGGCACTCAGACGCCGAGTGCGGCTCCCAGCCGTGCGAGCACGCCCGGCCAGCCCGGCTTCATCCCCTCGAAGGCGCGGCGGCCCACGACGGGCCGCACGTCGCCCGCGGCCCACCACTTCGCGTGGAGCTCCGGGGTCGTCAAAGCCTTCCACACGGCGGAGGGCGGATGGGCATACACGTGGTCCAGCTGGATGACGGCGGGGGGATTCATTTTCGGGACTCCTCGTCGAGCACGTCCTCGAGCGCGGCAAGCCGCTGCTTCCAGTAGTGCGTGAAGGCCTTGAGCCAGTCGTCCACCTCCGACAGTGGACGCGGATCCAGGTGGTAGTAGCGCTCGCGGCCGCGCGGCTCCTCGCGGACGAGCTTCGCCTTGCGAAGCACCTGGAGGTGTTCGGAGACGGCGGGCCGGCCCAGGTTGAAGCCGCTCGCCAGGTCGTTCACCGCGCGCGGCCCCTTGCGCAGCTGCAGCAGGATTTCCCGGCGCACCGGATTGGAGAGCGCCGCGAACACATCCGGTTCGGACATGGCCCGGATTGATACGTCGGAAACTTCCGACACGTCAAGAGGCGTCGGAAATCTCCGACGCGTCTAGCGGCGGGCGGCGCGCTGCTCCCGGCGGACGGGGAGGCGCAGGAGCTGGGCGTAGCGCGCGAGCCGGTCCTCGAAGCGGCGGGAGTCCCGGCCCCAGTGCACGACGACGTTGCGGTCCGGGTCCTTGTGGTGCGTCAGCGCGATGCCGTACTCGTCCTGCGCGCCAATCCAGTCCGGGTGGTGGCGCCGCTCGCAGTCGAGCCCCACGTAGTGCTCCAACGGCTCGCTCCAGGTGAACGCGCTCAGGGCGCCGCCGCCGCGCAGGGAGACCTCCGAGGCCGTGACCACCACCTCCAGCCGCGTGCGGACACACCGCAGGATGAACGTCACGGACACGAAGCCGCCGAGCACCACCACCAGGGGCAGCATCCACTCCTCGCGCAGCCGGGCCGGGGACAGGCCCTGGTCCAGCGCGTAGGCCAGGGGAATCACGACGAACAGCACGAAGGACAGCAGCGGCCACACGACCTGGCCCGCCAGCGGACGCGTGTGGAAGCGCAGGGGGAGGTTTCCCCCCATGTCCATCTTCTGGGGGACCGGTGAGAGCACTTCGAAGAAGGACATGGGCCGGGCGTCTCGGGGGGAGCGGGCGGGGATGTCTGCC
>NZ_RAWL01000290.1:0-11147 GCF_003668885.1 Corallococcus sp. AB049A
CCACCCGCGTCCTCTTCGGCCCGGGCCGCGTCCAGGAAGTCCCCGACCTCGTGCGAGGCCTCGGCGGCCGGAAGGTCCTGCTCGTCACCGGCACCCACCCCGCCCGCGCCGAGCCCGTCCGCACGGGGCTCGAACGGCTGGGCATCCCTTGCGCCTCCTTCCGCGTCCCGGGAGAGCCCACCGTCGACCTCGCGCGCGAAGGCACCGCCGCCGCCGTGGACGCGGGCTGTGACGCCGTGGTCGCCATCGGTGGAGGCAGCGCGCTCGATGGGGGCAAGGCCATCGCCGCGCTCGCCGCCAACGGGGGCGACCCGCTGGACTACCTGGAGGTCATCGGAAAGGGACAGGCCCTGACGAAGCCGTCGCTGCCGTTCGTCGCGGTGCCCACCACGGCGGGCACCGGCTCCGAGGTGACGCGCAACGCGGTGCTGGGCTCGAAGGAGGCCGGCGTGAAGGCCAGCCTGCGCAGCCCGATGATGCTCCCGCGCGTGGCCCTGGTGGACCCGGACCTGCTGGAGCATGCGCCCGCGGAGGTGCTCGCGGCGGGCGGGCTGGACGCGCTGTCGCAGCTCATCGAACCGTTCCTGTCCATCCGCGCGCAGCCGCTCACGGACGCGCTCGCGCGTGAAGGCATGCAGCGCTCGGCGCGCTCCCTGCGCAAGGCCGTGCTGCACGGCCCGGGCCCGGCGGAGCGCGAGGACCTGGCCCTGGCCAGCCTCTTCGGCGGACTGTGCCTCGCCAACTCAGGGCTGGGCGCGGTGCATGGCTTCGCGGCGCCGCTGGGCGGGATGCTCGGCGCGGCCCATGGCGCGCTGTGCGCGGCGCTCCTGGGCGCCACGCTGGAGGTGAACCTGGAGGCGCTGCGCTCACGCGCTCCGGACCACCCTGCCCTGCCCCGCTTCCGTGAGGTGGCGGTGCTGCTCACCGGCCAGTCCAACGCCCGCGCCGAGGACGGCATCGCGTGGGTGAAGGACCTGGTGGACTCCGTGCGCATCCGGGGCCTGCGCGACATGGGCCTCACCGACGCGGCCGTGCCCGGGCTCGTCGTCAAGGCCCGCGCCGCCAGCAGCATGAAGGGCAATCCGCTGCCGCTCACCGATGCGGAGTTGACGGCGCTCGTCGAACGGTCGATGTGAGGACCCACCCATGAAACCCGCCGCCCTCGTCCCCGTGGTGCTCGAACGCCTGCGCGAGAAGTATCCCGACGCGAAGTACGAGCTGAACTGGAACACGCCCTTCCAACTGCTGGTGGCCACCATCCTCGCCGCGCAGTGCACGGACGAGCGCGTCAACCGCGTCACCGCCGAGCTGTGGAAGAAGTACGACGGCCCCCAGGCGCTCGCGGACGCGGACACCGCGGAGCTGGAGGAAGACCTCAAGCCCACCGGCTTCTTCAAGCAGAAGACCAAGACGGTGCAGGCCGTGAGCCGCGCGCTGCTGGATGCGCACCAGGGCGAGGTGCCCGACCGCATGGAGGACCTGGTGGAGCTGCCCGGCGTGGCGCGCAAGACGGCCAACGTCGTGCTCAACACCGCCTTCAACCAGGCCTCCGGCGTCATCGTGGACACGCACGTGGCCCGCGTCAGCCAGCGCATGGGCCTGACGAAGCAGGAGAAGGCGGAGGCCATCGAGACGGACCTGATGAAGCTGGTGCCCAAGGACGACTGGACCTTCTTCGGTCCCGCAGTGGTGCTGCACGGCCGCTACACCTGCGTGGCGAAGAAGCCCAAGTGCGCGGAGTGCCTGTTCAACGACGTGTGCCCCAAGCTGGGCGTGGCCTGAGCCGTCACAGGTGCGCGAGCACCGCCAGCGTCAGCACCCAGTCCAGCCCGGCTTCAAGGAAGTAGTACGTGGAGCCGTCCAGCGAGGTACCAAACCCGGTGCCCAGGTGGCCCAGGGGCCCGGCGAAGAACTTCATGCCCAGCTCCGCCCCCAGGTTGATGGGGGTGCGCCGCGAGGGCGAGTTGTCCAGGTACGGGCCCACCAGCGCCCGGCCATAAGGCGCGAACCAGTTCGTCACGAAGTGCTGGTAGCCCACGGTGGCGTTCAGCGACACCCGCTTCGCGTCCAGGCCCACGTTGGCGCCCAGCGTCAGCCGCCGGGCCTTGAGCCCCATGGGCTGCACGTTCACGTCCAGCGCCAGGCCCACGCCGCCGTCGAACGGGACACGCCAGCCCAGCGCGAACTCCGTCGTCGACTTGTCGATGGCCAGCGCCTCGTAGCGGAAGTGCGCCGCGCCCACCGCGTCTCCGCGCGCGTCGTGGAGGTCCGCGAGCGCCAGCGTGGCCTCCTCCGAATCCTCCTCGTACGACTTGCGCAGCGGCGCCTCCGCGCCCTCCAGGTCGCCCCGCGCCAGCCGGTCCTTGCCCTGCGTCAGACACGCGGACGTGGAGCCCATGGCGCACGCGAGCCCGAAGGCCCGGTCCGCCTCCTCCGTGCGGTGGTCCACCTGGAGCTGCTGTCCCCAGGTCTCACAGGCCCAGGCGCTGCCGCCCTCGCACTTCTCCTCCAGCGTGGGGGCGCGCGTCGCCACCTCGCGCGTCGTGACGCACGCCACCGTCAGCAGGCACGGCAACAGGCACAGCCACCGGACGGTGGACGCGAATGGACCACGGAGGGCTGGGGCCGCAACCATGGTCCACATTCAAACACACCGCACGGGAGAGCGGCGTGCCGGGGCGTGTTTCAGTGTTCGTGGACCGTCGTGTCAATGCGGTGCTCGTCGGCCTTTTGCTCCTCCGAGGTCGTGGTCCCGGAGCCGCCCACGCCTTCCCGGAAGCCCTGGGCGGCCTCGCGGCTGGACTCGCGGAGGCTGTCCGCGGCCCGGCTGGCACCGTGCTGGACGTCCTTGGCGGCCTCGCCTACCTCCTGGCCGACCTGCCGGGCGTTCTCGTTGACGGACTGCTGCTGACGTTCATTGCAGCCGGCCGTGAAGCTCACGGTCCCAATCACACCCAGTACGACGAGCCCATTGAAGTGGCGTGTCCACATGGTTGTCTCTCCCGAGGGTCCCGGCCCTCTGGGGTGAAACGTAGGCACGCCTGCTCTCCGACAAAGTCCTGGTTTCCTTCCCGGAAGGCCCCGGAGCGCTGCTTGCCTGTCAGCCCCCTGCCGCCCGGGCCTTGCGGAAGGCTTCCGGGGACGTGCCCCACCAGCGTTTGAAGGCGCGGTGGAAGGCGGCCGGATCCGCGTACCCCAGCAGGAAGGACACCTCCGCGATGGACATGCGCCGCTGGAGGTAGCCCTGGGACAGCTCGCGGCGCAGCGCCTCCACGAGGCCCGCGTAGGTGTGGCCCTCCGCCGCCAGCTGGCGCTGCAACGTGCGGGACGGGACGCGCAGGGCCCTGGCCACCGAGGCGAAGGAGAAGTCGCCTCCCGCCAGCGTCCGCCGCACCTGGTCGCGTACGCGATCCGCCAGGGTGTCCGCGACGGGGAGCCGCTCCAGCGCGCGGCGCGCCTGGTGTTCGAACACGGCGTTGAGCAGCGCGTCCGCGTGGACGAAGGGCCGGTCCGCGTCCCCGGCGGAGAACTCCAGGTCGTTCGCCGGAGCGTTGAACTCCAGCGGGCAGCCGAAGAGGGCCTCGTGTTCGCGCAGGTCCGCGGGCGCCGGGTAGACGAAGCGCGCGCGGAGGGGTCGCACGTCCGCGCCGGTGAAGACGCGGATGCCCGTGGCCAGCTGCACCAGCGCCAGCTCCGACAGGTGCCGGTGCGCGGGCCGCCATCCAGGGCCCATGGGCGTGAAGCGCATGCGCACGCCGCGCGGCGTGTCCTCCACCGCGAAGCGCTCGCCGTCGCCCCAGACGCGCTGGTAGCGACAGCCTCGCACCATGGCCTCGCGGAGGTTGGCGCTGGTGAGGATGACGAGCGACGCGGGGTCGTCCGCGTCCATCACGTCCAGCTCCGCCATGTGCAGTCCCAGGTTGTCATCGCCGGTGAGCAGCACGGCGCGCTCCAGGATGTCGTCCAGCAAGGCGTAGGGGATGCGAGCTTCCGGGTCGTCCAGCTCGGACCACCGCAGCCCCACCTCCGCGCAGAGCCGTTCCGCGGGCACGCCGCGCTTCGCCGCCGCGAGCAGCCCCTGCCGGGCCAGGCGGGCGGAGAGCGAAGGCGGAGCGGAGGGAGGCACGGACAGGGACGCTAGCGACCGCCTGGCGCGAGCGGCAAGCCGTTCTGGCGCCAGCGGGCAGTGCATCCCGCGCACGCGGGCGGCACCTTGTCCCGCATGGACTTCACCGCCACGCTGCTGCCCCGCCTGCACCTCTTCGAGTTGATTGATCAGCCCTGGTATCCGCGCGCGGCGCGCAACCTGTCCACGGACTACCTGCACACGGTGTCCACCCGGATGGGGCTGTTCGACGCGGCCGCGGACGTGCTCGCGAGGGGGCTCCAGGCGGCTGGCACGGACACGCTGGTGGACCTGGGCTCCGGAGGCAGGGGGCCCGTGCCCCGCATGCAGCGGCTGCTGGAAGCGCGGCACGGTTTGAAGACACAGGCCGTGCTCACGGACCTCTACCCCAACGCGGAGGCTGCCGAGCGGGCGCGTTCAGAAGGCGCGACGTACCTCTCCCGGCCCGTGGATGCGCGGCAGGTGCCAGCCGACCTGCGCGGCATGCGCACGCTCTTCAATGCCCTGCACCACTTCAAGCCGGAGGAGGTCCGCGAGGTGCTGGAGGACGCGCAGCGGCGGGGCGAAGCCTTCGCGGCCTTCGAGGTCGTGCACCGCACACCGGGCGGGGTGCTGGGCACGCTGTTCGTGCCCCTGCTGGTGCTGCTCTTCACGCCGTTCATCCGGCCCCTGACACCGCTACGCCTGCTGCTCACCTACGCGCTGCCCGTGGCGCCACTGGCGCTCACGTGGGACGGGCTGGTGTCCACGCTGCGGGCCCACCGGCCAGAGGAGCTGAAGGCCCTGCCCCAGAGCCTCCAGCGTCCCGGCTACACCTGGGAGGTGGGGGAGGTGCGCGAGAAGGGCAAGGGCTCCGTCACGTACGTGCTCGGGATGCCGGTGCGCTAGACGGGGATGTCCTCCCACGACTTCGTGGGGTTCCGGGCGCGGAAGGTCTCGATGCGCGCGCCGACCTCCCAGCTCGTGTGCGTGTCTCGCAGCTGTTCCAGGTAGAGGCAGCGCCTGGCGACCGCGTCCAGGTCGAAGGCCCAGTACATGCTCATCAGCGGGTTGATCCACAGCTTGCTGCCTTGCGTCCGCGACGTGCGGTGCTTGTCGCCGTAGTCGCCGTCGATGGCGCCCACCACGGACAGCGAGACGATGCTCGGGCGCCGGGCCATCTCTTCGGACGAGTACAGGACCGCCTCGCGGTAGCGGTCCACCTCCGGCATCCCCGGCAGCAGCGCGGTGACGCCCAGGTACGCCCCGCGCCGGCTCAGGTCCGCCACGGCCTCGAGGAAGTGCGCGTGGCAGATGCCGTGGAACGCATCCACGCCGAAGCCCAGACAGACGATGAGCTTGTCCCGCAGCGACAGTGAATCCACTGCCGCGAGACTCGAGATGTCCTCCTCCGGTGTGCCCAGCCCGGCCTCGTCGCCGCGCATGAGGATGTCCGTGCCGCCGTCCACCAGCACCACCGTGTCGAAGCCCAGCTCCTTCTGGAGCGACGCCCAAGCCGCGCTCAGCGGCGCGACCCCGACCTTGTCGAAGCAGTAGATGGAGACGGACTCGCCTCGCGCCTGGAACCACCGCGCGAGCACGCCCTCCGGGAAGTAGTGCTCGGGCCCCTGCGTCTCCGCGCGGACCTCCATCAGCCCCGGGGCCACGACGCGCCCGTCCACGCGGTCCAGGACCGTGAAGCTCAGGTTCGCCAGCGACACGCGCTTGCCCATCGCGCGCAGCCGGAAATACAGCGGCAGGCCGCAGTAGATGTCGAAGCCGCCTCCCGCTCCCGCGAGGAGCACGTGGTCCGCGCGCTGGAGCCGTTCGAACAAGGGTGAGGTGGCCAGATCCATGGCTCAGTCCACCGTCTCTTCATCCGAGGACGGCTTCTCGGGGAACTCCTCGGCGGGGTCGTAGGCGTCGCTCGAATCCATCCCCGTTTCGTCCTCGGCGGGGTCAGTGGCGTCGCCCTCGTTCACCTCCGCCGTTTCGTCGTCGGAGTCGTCGGCCTCGGGCTCGTCCGTCGCGTCGGCGTCATGGAGGTTCGCGGGTCTGTCGAACCGCAGCCGGACCGGCGCCGACTCCGGCTTCGACTCACACCCACGCGCATCGAGGAACAGGTCCAGCGAGACGATTTCGTCCCAGCGCTCGCGGTCGAAGATGTCGACGAGGTCGGTGACAGTCACCGTCGCCCCCGCCGCGATGCTGAAGGCGTCCAGGTCGTCCGACAACAGGGCCGCCTTCTCCTCGCTCGGGTGCGCGTCCTCGCCATACCCCTGGAGACAGAACTGGCCATTGATGCGCCGGGCGCTCACGTTCTTCACCGTGTACTGGAGGCGGTACAGCCCGAGCGTGCTGTCGTGCGACAGCGTGACGCCGGACAGCTCCATCTCCCCCGGCGCAGGCTTCCGCGGCCTCTGGGGTGGCGGCACGTCCGCGGGAGCAGGGCTTCCCGTGCGAAGCAGGCGCAGGGGCTCGCTGGATTCCTGGAAGCGGTCCTTGTCACATTGATAGTCCCGCGCCGTGTACAGCAGCACCGTCCGGGTCTGCTCCCAGTCCGGTTCGCGCACGTACACGCGATCCTTGAAGACGTCTTCCGTGCCGCCCTTCACGGTGATGCTTCCCATCTGGGCCTCGTGGACGGTGAAGCCCTTTTCATCGAGCAGTGCCAGGCACGCATCCCCACGCGCCTGCGCTGTCCCCGGGTTGGTGAGCGTGTACGTCACCTCGACATGGCTCCCGTTCTCCTTGACGAGACGCACGGTGGAGAACTTCAGCGGCTTCGCCACCTTCGCGACAGGCGCCGCGTCCACGGCCACCACGCCCGCGTCAGGCGGGACGCTTGCCTGGGGCTGTTCCCGCTTGCATCCCGGCCCCCACGCCGCCGCGCTCCCCACGAGGAGCAGGCCCAGGGTCCGCCTCCGCCAGTCATTCCGCGTCATGATGAGCCTCTTCACTGGCAGCCGCGTTCTCCGCATCCAAGGGCTTGTGGACCAGAACGCCCGGGTTGTCCGGCCCCGCGATCTCCGAGCAGCCATAGGGGTGCGCGAAGAGGCGCAGCACCGTCACCTCGTCCCAGTGACTGGCATCGCCGAAGGTGCCGGTCCCCTTCACGGTCGTTGACGCCCCCGGCGCCAGGTCGAACTCGCCCACTTCGTTCTCCTCCAGGGCGAACAGGCCCTCCCGCACATAGGCCCGCAGACACGCCGACCCCGAGGCCCGGTGGCCGCTCACGTTCTTCACCTTGAAGGTGACGGAGGCGCCCGCCGGCGCCCTGGACCGGCGCACCCGGACGTCGGACACCACGAGGTCCGCCGCCGTCACCTCCTCCGCCGGAACCGGCATCGGCAGGCCTGCGGGCCCGGGCGCTCCCGTCGGCAGCAGCCGGAGGGTTTCACTGGTGGGCTGGAGCTCGGTCTGGGAACAGTATTTGCCGTAAGCCACCGTGAAGAGCAGCACGGCGCGGGCCTGTTTCCATTGCAGGTCGGCCACGATCAGCTCGTCCTCGAACGTGTCCTCCGACCCGCCCTTCACGGTGATGCCCCCCATCCGCTGGACGGCGATGGAGCGGTTTCCCGCGTCGATCAACATCAGGCACGCGGGCCCTCGTGCCTGCGCCGTGCCCGGGTTGGTGAGCGTGTACGTCACGGCCACGCGGTCTTTCTGGCGCTGAAGGGTCACGTCCGAGAAGCGCAGCGGTTTCACCCCTTGAGCCACGGGCCCCGCGTCCACCACGGCGACGGCCACCACGCCCGCGTCCACGGGCACGTTCGCCTGGGGCTGTTCCTTCTTGCACCCGGCGCCACACAGCGCGGCGAAGCCCAACAACAACACCGTGCCCAGCACCCTCCGCGGATCACTCCCCATGCGGTGCCTGCTGCTCCCTGTTGAATTCCTCTTCCGGATCGTAGGCGTCGCTCGAGTCCATCCCCGTTTCGTCATCGGAGTCCCCGGCGGGCTCGGCCTCCACCCCTTCCTCCGGCGCGTGAATGGACTCAGGCTTCATGAACTTGAAGCCCGTGTTGTCCGTGTCCGCGCCATCCGCGCAGCCATAGGGGCTGGTGAAGAGGCGCAGCACCGTCACCCGGTCCCAGTTCCGGTCATTGTCGAAGATGACGGAGTCCTTGATGGTCTCCGAAGCCCCCGGGGCCAGGCTGAAGTCTCCCTCCGGCGACTCCTCCAGGTGGGGCGCGCCCTCCTGCACGTAGGCCCGCAGACACCCCGAGCCCGACGCCCGGTGGTCGCTCACGTTCTTCACCGTGTACCTGAGGGTGTAGTCGTCGGACTGGCCGGCCTGGGTCAGCTCGACGCCGGACACCTCGAAGTCGGTCGCCTGCGACGACTGGAGTTCCTGGGGCGCGGGTGCGTCCGCCGGAGCGGGCTGGCCCGTCGGCAGCAGGCGCAAGAGCTCACTGGTCGCCGAGGACACTCCGCTCGAGCAGCGGTACTCGCCCGCAGTGTAGAGCATCACGGTCCGGGTCTGCTTCCAGGACGTCCCGCCCAGGGACACCTTGTCCTCGAACGTGTCCGTCGTCCCGCCCTTCACGGTGATGCCACCCATCCGCTTCACTTCGATGACCCGGCCCTGGTCGTCGTGCAGGGACAGGCACGCATCCCCGCGCCCCTGCGCCGTCCCCGGATTGGTCAGCGTGTACATCACCAGCACGCTGGTGCCCTGGGGCGTCAGCGTCACGTCCGAGAACTTCAGCGGCTTCGCCACCTTCGCGACCGTCCCCGCATCCGGAACGCCCGCGTCCACGGCGGCCACGGCCACCACGCCCGCGTCCACCGGCGTGCTCGCCTGCGCCGGTTCCTTCTTGCAGCCCGTCCCCCACACCGCCGCGCACGACAGCAGGAGCACGGCGCACGCGTGCCCTCGCCACTGATCGCCCCAACGCATGATCAAGCCCCTCTAGGATGTCCTGGCTGGCGGTTTCATATGGGACACCGCCACGGAGCGGCAAGGCAGCCCCACGTCACGCGTGCTTGACGCGGCAGGTCCGGAGCGCTCGGATGCGCGCCACCTATGCCCACTCCCAAGCTGCTCACCCGCGCGGAAGCCACCGACTATCAGGAAACGTCCCGCAGCGCCGACGTGGTCGCCTTCGTCGACGCCCTGTGTGCCCAGACGAAGCTCGCGAAGCGCGTGGACTTCGGCCAGAGCGGTGAAGGTCAGCCGCTCATGTCGCTCATCCTGAGCGACCGCAACTGCTTCACGCCGGAGCTGGCGAAGAAGCAGAAGAAGCTCATCGTGATGGTGGAGGCCAACATCCACGCCGGTGAGGTGGAGGGCAAGGAGACGCTCCAGGCCCTCGCGCGCGACCTCACCCTCACGTCCATGGGCAAGAAGCTGCTGGACCGGCTGGTCCTCGTCTTCGTCCCCAACTTCAACCCGGACGGCAATGATCGCATCAGCAAGGGCAACCGCGCGCTGGACCTGAAGAACCTGGAGGGCCAGGTCAACCCGCCCGGTGGCGTGGGCATGCGCTACACGGGCGAGGGCTGGAACCTCAACCGCGACAACATGAAGCAGGAGGCGCCGGAGACGCGCGCCCTGGCGAAGCTGTACCAGGCGTGGTGGCCGCACCTCTTCGTGGACTGCCACACCACCGACGGCAGCATCCACGGCTTCGATCTCACCTTCGACATCCCGCACGGCAACGCGGACCTGCTGCACACCTCGCGCGACTACAACCGCGAGCTGGCCGAGCGCGTGTCCGCCGCGGTGAAGACGAAGCACGGCTTCGACAGCTTCTGGTACGGCAACTTCCGCAAGGAGGGCGACCCGCGCTCCGGCTGGCACACCTACCCCGCCCTGCCCCGCTTCGGCAGCCACTACCGCGGCCTGCTGGGCCGGCTGGACGTGCTCTTGGAGACGTACAGCTACATCGACTTCCCGCGCCGCTGCGCCGTCATCCGCGCGTGGGTGCTGGAGCTCATCCGCGACGCGGCCCGCTACGCGAAGGAGTACCGCCGCGTCACCGAGTTCGAGGAGGCGGCCATCATCGCGCGCGGCCAGAACCCCGACGTGCGCCAGTGGGTGGGCATCAACTACGGCGTCGCGCAGCGCGCGTCGGACGGCGCGCTGGTGTTCGACTACCCGGCCTACGTGAAGGACGGTGACACCGCCGTCATCAACTCCTTCGACGAGGCGAGCATCGAAGCCCGTCGCTACCCGGGCAAGCGCAAGAAGGTCTACAAGACGCCGCACCACCGCACCTTCGTGCCCACGCAGGCCGTGAGCACGCCGGCCGGCTACCTGGTGCCCGCGTCGCTCGCCGCGCGCCTGGACGGCCACGGCATCCGCTACGAGAAGCTGGCCAAGGCGCAGCGCTTCCAGGTGGACAGCTACCGCATCGCGCGCAAGGAGGAGACCTTCAGCCCGGACGTGGCCGCCAACGTGCCGCCCCCGGGCCAGGACGAGGTGCCGCTCAGCCAGAAGCCCAAGCCGGTGCGCTTCGAGACCATCCTCACCGTGGCTCCCGAGCGCTCCGAGAAGGAGTTCCCCGCCGGCACCCTCCTGGTGGGCACCGGCCAGCGCACGGGCACGCTCATCACCTACCTGCTGGAGCCGCACTCGGACGACGGCTTCTGCCGCTGGCAGTACCTGGATGACAGCCTGAAGGTGGGCGAGCTGTACCCCATCCACCGGGTGGTGGAGTCCACGCGCGCCCCCCAGAAGGTGGAGTAGGCGTCACACCTCCGGACACCTCTTCGCCCCCGGGTCTGTCACACCCGGGGGCATTGGCCCTAGACTGTCTCCCGCAGGACCCGCGGAGACGTGTGCGGGGGCACGCGGGAGGCCCCGGATGGCTGGCAAGAGGCAGACGCCCGGAGGCATGCGCCTTCCGGGGCGCACAGGTGTGACGCGCGTCTGGGGACTGGTGGCCCTGGCGCTCTGCATGGCCGTGGGCTTTTTCGCCGTGCGCGCCTGGCGCCAGCGAGCCCCCGGGCCGGAGACACCGGCGCTGTGGCTGTCGGACGCGCCCCACCGTCCCCTGGAAGTGCGGCTGAGCGTCCCCGCCGCGGACGTGTACCG
>NZ_RAWL01000291.1:0-11131 GCF_003668885.1 Corallococcus sp. AB049A
CCCTGCCCCGGCGCGCCCCAGGGGCCCAGGCCCGCCAGCAGGTGCGCGAACGGCAGCGACTCCGTGGCGATGACGCGGCCCGGCCCCGGCAGCGCGGGGAGGAGCCCCTCCACCGGCGCGCGCAGGCCGTCCGGCCCCAGGGGCGGCACCAGCTGCAGGTGCTTGTGGCGCTGGCTGGCGCCGGCCGTCTCGCCCGCGTTGTAGAAGGCCAGCCCGTCCAGCCCCTCCAGGCACGTGGAGAGCGCGTCGAAGTCCGCGAGCGTCAGCAGCGCGTCCTGGGATTCGAAGGCCCGCGTCACCAGCAGCAGGTGGTGCTCCACGACGTTGAACTTGTTGAGCAGGCACACGTGCGCGGGCGGCACATTCCCCAGCACCAGGTCCGGGTCCGGGTTCGCGAACGGGTTGAAGGGCTCCGAGGGCTCCGAGGGCTCCGAGCCTCGGGGCGGCGCAGGCCGCTTGCGCTCCTTGAGCGCCACCTTCCCCAGCACGCGCACCTGGAACGTCGTGTTCGCGATGGGCAGCGTGCGCGCGTCCGTGGCGATGGGCTGGAGCGCCCCGGTCTCCAGCGCGCGGCGCGTGACGTCCAGCGTGCGGGGCCACAGGGCAGCGGGTAGCAACGTCGTGGCGTTCACGGGTGGCCTCCTGGGATGTCCGCCTCAGCGCGGAGGGCGGAAGACGTACTGGTACACCGGCGACTCGCTGCCGGGCGGGTACTGCGCGTCCATGAAGGCCACGTGCGCGTGGTGGGTGATGAGCACGTCCTGGAGGCTGTCGTAGAGCACCACCACGTTCGTGGCCTTGCCGGTGGCGTCCAGGTCCACGCGCACCTTCAGGTTGCCCTTGAGCTCCGGCTGGGTCATCAGGTGCTCCAGGTACAGCGCGACGAGCCCCAGCGACACGCGGTCGTAGATCTGCTCCACCGTGCCCTTCGCGGGCGACGCGGGCAGGTGCAGCTTCTTGCTCAGCTGCGCGGACTCCTCCGCCGCCTCGGGCACCGGGCGCTCCGGAGCGGCGAGCGCCGCGCGGTACGCCGCCACGGACTCGAAGTAGCGCTCCAGTTTGAGGAGCAGCCGCGCCCGCCGCACCTGGATGTCCGCGCGCTCCGGGGCCAGCGCCGCCGCCTCGTTCAACCGCGTCTCCATGGCGGCCACGTCCTGCTTTCCTTCCGCCAGCGTCGCCAGCCGCAGGAGCGGTTCGGGGTCCTTCGGCGTCGCGGCGGCCAGGCGCACCAGGGCCTTCGCCTCGTCCTCCGGGCGGTTCAGCTCCACGTTGAGCTTCACCCACTGGGCCAGCACCGCGGGCTCCGCGCCCCCGAGCGTCGCGTAGCGCTCCAGCATCTTCACGGCCTGCGGCTTGTCTCCGGCGGCGAGCCACGCCTCCGCCTGCCGCCGGTGCGCCTCGCGGTCATGCGGCTGGAGCGCGACGAGCAGCGCCCCGGCCTCCGCGCCCGCCTTCGCGTCCCCGGCCTCGCGCGCAAGCTTCGACAATACTTGAAGCGCCTCCGGCTGTTCGGGCCACTCCTTCACCGAGCGCACCAGCAGCGCCCGCGCCTCGGCCGCGCCCCCGGGCCTGCCCGCCAATAGCAGCGCCAGATCCGTGCGGAAGCGCGGGATGTCCAGCTTCGACAGCGCGTCGCGCAAGCGGGCTTCCGCCTCCGCGGGCTTGCCCTCCGCCTGGAGCCGCAGGCCGTCCACCCAGAGCGCGGGCGCGAAGCCGGGCACCCCCTTGCGCGCGGTCTCCAGCGGCGCGGCCGCGTCCTTCAGCATGCCCCAGCGCACGTACACCAGGCCCATGCCCACGTGCGGCCACGGGTTCTCCGGGTACACCACCGCCAGCGCCTTGAATTCGCTGAAGCTCTCCTCCGAGGGCAGCGCGAGGAAGGCCCGGTACACCCGGGGCATCGGATCCTTCGGCGCCTTCGCCTGCTGCGCGTCCAACTCCGTGCGCAGCGTGCTGGGGCTGCCCTGCACGCGCGCCGTGTCCACCCGCTGGAGCATCGCCATGCCCTCCGCGGCCGTCGCGGGCACCGGCCGGGCGCCCAGGGCCGGAAGCGCGCACAGCACGGACAACAGCAGGCACGTCAGGACTCGGGACGTCATCGGATGCAGGGACACGCCAGGGGGAGCCAGGGCTCCCGGACGCTACCAGATGCCCGCGCCCGGCGAGGGCCGCGAGCGATTACGCACTTCGCGTGAATTCCATGGATACACGTGATGTTTCACCGCGCCGGAACGGGGCGGAATGGCCCCGGAGGGCGAGCGCGCTTTCGGGCGCCGGACGCCACCCGGGCGGTAGGTCTTGACCAGAACGCGCGGTGCTGGGCGGAATGGACCTCATGGCCACCGCCGAGAAGCTCGTTTTCCCGACCATCGTCGAAGGACTCTTTGTCCGGGGACTCTCTGGGAAGGTGCCCTTCGCCCTCAAGGAGCAGCTGCGCAAGGAGGGGCTGGACCTGGACCGGCCCCTGAAGCCCGCGTACTCGCTGGACACGTGGACGCGCTGCGTGGCGCTCACCGCGAAGACGCTCCACCCGGACCAGCCGGATCCGGTCGCGTGGCGGATGCTCGGCGAGCGGATGATCGACGGCTACCGCGACACGATGGTGGGCCGGGCGCTGCTGGGCGTGCTGCGGCTCATCGGGCCCAAGCGGATGCTCATGCGCGCGCAGCACAGCTTCCGCACCGGCAACAACTACACCGAGGTGCGCATCACCGAGCGCGGCGAGCGCGAGGCGGACCTCTGGCTCAACGAGCCCGGCCAGCTGCGCTACTTCAAGCAGGGCGTGATGCTGGCCACGGTGCGCGCCGCCAGCGGCCCGGCCACGCAGGTGGACGTCGTCCAGTTCGACGACGACAGCGTCACGTACCGCGTGTCCTGGGGCGCTCCGGGTTCCTGAGCCGCGAAGCGTCCCCCTGTCGCCACGGATCCGCGACCCCGGGGCCCTTGCTCGCACCGGGCCCCATCTGCGAGCGTGAGCCCCTGCGCGCGGCGGTCGGGCCGAGGACGGCCGCGCGAAGAGGGGGATTCATCCAATGCCGTCGAGCGAGCGCGCCAACCTGCCGCGCTGGAACGGTCAACAGCGGGGTTTCTTCGAGATCTGGTTCCTGGTGGTGCTCGACCCGGGCGGCGACCGCGCCTGGTGGTTGCGCTACACCCTCTTCACGCCCGCGCCGGGCAGCGGAGGGGAGCCTCGCGCCACGCTGTGGGCGGCGGCGTTCGACTGCGCCTCCCAGGACCGGCCCGCGGTGGCGCTCAAGGCCATCCACCCGGCCTCCGAGTTCACCGCGCTGCGCTCCGGCGGAGTGCGCATCGCGGACTCGGAGCTGACGCCCGGCCACTGTCACGGGCAGGTCGCCAGCGGCGGGCACTCCATCGCGTGGGACCTGCGCTTCCAGGGCGGCCATCCGGGGCCGGTGCGCCGCGAGCCGCGAGGCACCGGGCTGTTGCCCCTGCCCACGCAGGTCGCCCACGTGCACGACGACGTCCTCTTCGACGGCACCGTGACGGTGGACGGTGAGCGCATCGACGTGAAGGGCGCGCCCGGCCTGCAGAAGCACCTGTGGGGCTACCGGCGGCTGGAGGAGCTGACGTGGCTGTACTGCCCGCGCTTCCGCGAGGACGACGACGCGCGGCTGGAGATCATGGCGGTGCGCGCGAAGCGCAAGCGGGGCCACCCCCAGGTCTCGCCCATCTACCTGCGCACGCAGGGCACCGAGCACACGTTCCACGAAATGCCCAACATGCTCTTCACCCGCGTGACGTCACCCGCGTCCGGGGAGCTGTCCTTCCGCGCCGTGTCCGCCACCGTGGCCGTGGAGGGCCGCGCGTGGTGCGACCCGCGCACGCTGGTGGGCTACGCGTACCGCGACCCCACGGGCTGGGACGTGCTGGTGGCGCAGAGCGACGTGGCCCGGTGCGAGGTGCAGCTCTTCTCCCGGCCGCATCCCTTCGCGGCATGGAAGGCCACGCACAAGCTCACCTCCACCGTGGGCGCGCTGGAGTTCCACGGCCCGGATCCAATGCCGGGCGTGCGCTACATCCCCTGGGACGGCACCGTGGTCCCGGACGAGGACGCGTCCGGCGAGGATGCGCCGGCCCTGGGCACGGGCTGACGCCGGGGTGAAGGCCGGGCCGCCCGCCCACGCCATTCGGGAGGGTGTGGACGGGGGCGGCCGTGGCCACCCTCTGGGGTGACGGCCCGACGCTCCCCATGCCCCATCACCGGCTGCTGAGACACCTCCAGTCGCTCCTCCGGGTGGAGCCCGGGAGACCGGCCCTGTGGGCGGGCATCCGGGCCGCCGTCGCCACCGCCCTGCCCCTGTGCCTGTCCTTCCTGCTCACCGTGCCCCAGGCCGGCTGGGCGGGCCTCACGGCGCTGCTCGTCACGCTCGCGGACAAGGGCGGCTCCTACCGCGTGCGGGCGCGCATCATGGGGACGGTGACGGTGCTGGGGGCGCTGGTCGGCCTGCTCGCCGCGCCCGCGGGCCGCACGTACTGGTTGGACGCCACGCTGCTGCTCCTGGGCGTCACCACGGCGAACTTCGCGCGCTGCTACGGCGAGACGGCGGGCTCCGTGGGAGGACAGCTCGCCGTCATCTTCGTCGTGTCGCTGGGCGCGCCCGCGGCCTCCACGCGCGAGGCCGTGCTGCGCGGCGCCGCGCTGCTGTTGGGCGGCCTGTGGGCGATGGGGCTGTCGCTGCTCCTGTGGCCGCTGAGGCCCTACCGTCCCGCGCGCCGGGCCGTCGCGCGGGTGTACGCGGCGCTCGCGATCGCGGCGGAGGACCTGGGGAACGCCACGCGGGACGGAGCCTCGTCCGAGTCGTGGGCGGCGGGGCTCAAGCGCCATGCGGGCATCCGCCCGGAAATCGAGCGGGCGCGCGACGTGCTCGCGGCCACGCGGCGCGGACGGCCTGACGAGTCCAGGCGGGGCGAGCACCTGCTGGTGCTGGTGGAACTGGCGGAGCCCATGGTGGCGCTGCTCAGCGCGCTGGCGGAGGCGATGCAGGTGGTGGGGAGGGATCCGCACCTGCACGCGACGCGCGAGCGGGTCATCCGGCTGTGCGAGGCCTTCAACGCGATGGACCAGTGGGTGTCGCGGGCGCTGCGGGAGGACCGCAACGAAGGCATGCGTGAGCCGCCCCGGCTGGCGCTGAGGCCCCGCCGCCGGCAGCCCGCGAGGATGGCCGCGCCCCCGGTGCGTCAGGGCGCGGAGGGGCCGCTGTCCACGCACGTCGCCACGCTGCTGGACCGGCTGCGCGAATACGCGGGCGTGGCGCACGAGACGGCGTCGGGTCTGCTCTTCGGAGACCCGGTGTCGCCGCGAGGCCGGGGCACGGTGGGCGGCACCCGGCGGCAGCAGGGATTCTCCCTGTGGCAGCCCATCCGCGACCACCTGCACCCGGACTCGGTGGTGGCGCGGCACGCGCTGCGCACGGGGATGGTGGCCACGGCGGCGCTGGGGCTGACGCGGGCGTTGCAGGTGGGCGACGCGCACTGGGTGAGCCTGGTGGTCATCTCCATCCTCCAGCCCTACGCGGGCAGCACGGAGGAGCGCGTGCTCCAGCGCACGCTGGGGACGCTGGTGGGCGCGAGCCTGGCGGCGCTCATCGCCACGCTGGTGCACACGCCGCCCATGATGATTGGCGTCATCAGCGCGCTGACGGCCATCTCCGTGGCGCTGCTGCCGCTGAACTTCGGCGCGTTCCAGGTGTTGCTCACGCCGGACTACCTGCTGATGGCGACGCTCAGCTCCGGGGACTGGACGGTGGCGTCGCAGCGCTCGCTGGGCGTGCTCATCGCGGGGGCGCTGGCGCTGGTGGGCTCATGGACGCTGTGGCCCAGTCCGGAGCGGCGCCGCTTCCCGGACGCGGCGGCCTCCGCCCTGCGCGCGGACGGGAAGTACCTGCAACAGCTGGCCACGCACCGCAGCGGCACGGAGCCCGCGGTGAACGAGGAGCGCCGGCTGCTGGACCAGGCGCTGCTGGAGGCGGAGTCCTCCTTCCAGCGGTTGATGACGGAGTACCGGGGCCCGCCCGGTCACCTGGAGCCGGGCATGGCGCTGCTCACCTACGCGCGCAGGTTCGCGCTGGCGGTGACGGCGCTGGGCACGGGGCGCCTCGAGGGAAGGACCCCCTCGGTGCTGCCGCAGCAGCTGGCACAGCGGGCCAGTGACAGCCTGGAGCTGCTCGCCCGGGCGTTGCAGGAAAGGCGGGAGCCACCGCCCCTGCCGGCCCTGTCCCTGCCGCGAACCAGCGACGACCCCGTGCTGGGGAAGCTGCTGGAGCGCGTGCCCCGGCAGCTGGGCATCCTGCACGGCGCGGTGGCGCGGATCAGCGAGGACCCGTCCCTGCGCTGACGTCCTTGGGCACGGCGCAGGCGGACCGGTAGTCCTGGAGCTTGCGTTGGAAGCGTTCCCGTTCCGGCGCGGGCCACTCCGCGGGCAGCAGCTCCACGGCCTTCTGCTGTTCGGCCAGTGCCTCGGTGCACTGGTTCAGCCCGAAGTGCGCGGCGGCGGCGGTCTCCAGCACATAGGGGTTGGGACGGCTTCCCATCATGGAGCGCCGGAGCACAGGGCGCAGCGCCATCAGGGCGGCGGTGTGCTGGCCCTGCTGGATGCGCTGCCAGGCCATCTCCGTGGCGAGCCACTTCTGAAGCGGCGCCAGGGCGTAGGCCTGCGCCAGGACCTTCGGATAGTCCGGATCCTCCGGCGTGTGGACGGCGAGCTGCATGGCAAGGTTGATCCACGCCCCGGTGCTCTGGGGGAAATGGGCCACCCGCATCCGCGCCCAGCCCAGCTTCTGCTCCACGAGGAGGTCGTCCCCACCCGTGCCTCCACGACGGAGGTTGAGCGTGAAGGTGTATGGGGTGGCCACGGCGTGTCCCGCCAGGGACCAGGGCCGGTACCGGCTCTCTTCCAGTTGCGGGATGAGGCGTTCGGAGGGCCGCCCCGAGCCATCCTCGATGGCCTGACAGCCCCGGACCCGTTCATCCGTTTCGATACGGCATTTCACGATGACCACTGCGTACTCGGCACGGGCAGGAGCCGCGCCGGCGCCCTGAGGATGGAGCACCGTCCCTTCAATCCTTTCAGGAAGACGGGTCTGCTCCTTCAGGAACTGGCAGGCCTTCTCGTAGCCCGCGTCACATGCGGCCGCGATGTCTCCGGCGGCCCGGCTGACCTGTGACTCGGAGGGCTGGCCCGCCAGGGCCGCGACGGCTTCGTCGAAGACCGCTGGAGCCTGGCTGGCATCCAACTCCAGGACAGGGGTGTCCGTGGGCATCCCCTGGTGGCCGCCCCACCCGAGGTTCGGCTTCTGGATCTCCTTCTCGTAGGAGCGGGGGTCCTCCAGGAAGTACCCCATGGCCAAGGTCAGATGACCATGGCTCGCGGCGGGTGGCGGCAGTTTGACCACGAGCTCGCGGTGCGCGCAGCCAGACGCCACCAACCCAATTGAAAGAACGAAGAGATGCCAACGCATGGCGGCGCACTCTATCGCAAGAATTCAGGGAGCCACGGACGTGGTGGCGGCGACCAGGTTCCCCGCGCCGTCCTTCGCCAGGCCATACAGCTTGATGGCACCCGTCACGGCGGGCAGTCGCACAAGCCACATACCGGGAGTGGTTCCCTTCCGGGACTCCAGCACCGTCACCCGGTCGCGCTCCTCCCGGGTCGCCGCGCCCCGGAAGTTGTAGGCGAAGGACACGTCCAGCGGCGTGGCGGAGGTGACGTCGAAGGCCACGTTGGCCCACTCCTTCTCCACACCCCGGACCTCCAGGCGCACCGGTACCGGCAGCGCGGGCTCTGGCTTCACGCCTGTGTATGCCTCTCGCACCGCGTGCCACGCCGGACGCTTGGAGGTGCCGGACAGCATGCCCGCACGGCCCGGCCGCAGCCACAGGCCCACGAGGACACGCAGGCCATGCTTGTGCGCGGCATCAAGCAGCAAGGGAGTCTCATCCCCCGTGCCCCAGGTGCGCAGCGTATTGACGCCCAGGGACTTCAATTGCTCGCAATCCCTGTCGAAGTTGGCGGGCCCACCCGAGCCGCTGAAGGTGACCCCCTTCGCCACATAGGGCTGGCCGTCCACCCTCAGCTGCCAACCCTCGCCTGCCTTCAGGATGGCGGTGCGCGCGTCCACCTCCCACGCGAGAAGCGCGGACAACAGCAGGACGCCGGTGGCGAAGGAGCGGGCAGTTGTCATGGAGGCGGGAAGCCTAGAATCAAAATTCTTTGGAGTCCCCCCTCGAGTCCATCAAGTCAACAGCATCGCGAAGACGCATCCCCTCCACGGCACGAAGCGCCTTCACGACGTTGATCAGCCCCAGCTTCATCCCCCGCATCTCATTCAACGCCTGTTCCACGGTCAGGCCTCGCCCACGAAGCTCACTCAAGACGTCGACGGCCTTCTTCGAAAAATCCATCTATTGGCAACCACAAGGGACTTCGGAGCGTACCGTGAAGCTCGAAGGGAACGGATGGAGCGGTGACTTTGGCGGCTCCTGCCCGGTGCAGGGCCACGGCGAAGCGGATGGGCGTCCGTTCTACTTCCGCGCCAGCCAGTCCGCGTCCTCAGGGGCCTAGCATTTGTCGTAGCGTCCCGGCTCACCGGGCGACTTGCGGCGGTAGCACATGCGCGCCTCATTCGCGGCGTCGGTGCAACTGGAGTCATAGACGCTCTCGCCCGAGGGCATGTCGGTGAACCTGCCGCAGTTCGTGCTGGACTCCTTGATCTCAAGGACGCGAGGAAACGTGTCGCCCACCGGGGTGACCTTCACGTCGGTCCCGCCGTGGACGAAGCCCATGTGGCTTGTCGACTTGATCGTGAAGATGGAGCGCAACCTGCCCTCCTGCGCCTCCCAGTACGACAGCGTCTCGTCTTCGTTGCGCGCGTCCGTCTCTGTCATCTCGACCCGGAAGACCTGCCGCACCGGGTCGGTGAGGTTCTCGAAGGAGAACACCACGCGAAGGGATTCACCCTCGGCCGAGCCCGGCAGGAACTCCATCGGGATGGCGCAGAAGGTGTTCTTGGCGCTGAGCGGATGAAGCACCACCCCCGCCAGCAGCTTGTTCCCCTCACACAGCTGTCCCCGGGCCTGGAGGACGACGTCCTGCGTGTCCGCGGACAGGATGCGTGCACGGAAGACGTCGAGCTGCGCGGACGCCGGCCCCTCCTCCTTCAAGCACTCCAGCTGCTCCCACGCGGAGTCCAATCCCAGCGGGTGGAGGAGCTTGCGCAACCCGGCGGTCGTCGTCGCGGCGCGCACCTGCTTCTTCAGCTCCTGGGGATCCACCACGACGCGCAGCGCCGATGGACAGGCGGCCTTGCTGGGGGACGGTGGCGCCTCGGCGGCCGCCGGGGGCGTCGCGAGGACGGTCAAGAGCAGCATCGCGGATGAAAGGTGCATACGGGCCCGAGATCCTGACATGGCCAGGCAATGACAGCCAGCCTGACATGCCTTCAGGGCCGGAACTCGCTCACAGCTCGTTGAAGACGAGCAGCCCCCGCGACGAGTCCACCACATACACGTGCCCGTCGCCGGGGACACGGACGCCATAGACGCCTTCGAAGATGCTGTCGCCCCGGTGGGGGTCGCTCTCGCGGAAGGTGTTGTAATGCGCCACCTGCGTGGGCCGCGTGGGATTGGACACGTCCAGTACCCGCAGGCCCTCGTGGTACCAGGCCACGTAGAGCCGGGTACCGTGCAGGATGAGGTTGTGGATGGACGTGACGGGCCGCATCCGGAACTCGCCCAGCTTCACGATGCGGGCCGGGTCGGTGACGTCGAGCACGCGCAGGTGGGAGCTGTGGAACTCTCCCCCTTCGAAGGCGAGGGTGCGGCCGGCGAAGGTCCCCACCGCGCTGTGATGCGCGAAGCCGAGATCCGGGCGCGGGTACAGGCCCAGGTAGCGCACGTCATCCAGGTTGGTGACATCCATCACCCCGTAGCCGCCGAAGGCGTTGCTGATGTACAGGCGGTTCTCATACACGAACGCGTCATGCGGCCCCCCGGAGTCGAAGTCCCCGGGGATGGTGATGAGGGTTCGCAGCACCGGAGCCAGCGGCTGGGACACGTCGTAGACATAGGTGCCGGTGTTGGGGACCATGGCGTAGAGCCGCCCGCCGTCGACGAGCACCGTGTGCGCGCCATAGGTCCCCGTCGGCAGGCTTCGCACGAAGACAGGCAGGGCGGGATTGGAGAGGTCGTAGACGTGGACGCCCCTGACGCTGCTGGCCACGTAGAGGGCGTTTCCCCAGGCCCAGACACCATTCCAGAAGCTGTCTCCGGGCAGGCTGATCGAGGCCGTGAGGATGGGATTCCTCGGGTCGCGCACGTCGAAGACGGTGAGCCCTCCTTCGCGGCCCTGGTAGGGCAGCGAGACGACGTAGGCGTGGTCCAGGGTGACATAGACATCCACGGGCTGCCCCTGCGCGACCTGGCGCTCCGAGAGCAGCGTCAGCCCTCCGGAGGACTCGGGCTCGCCCGCCCAGCTGGCGACGCGGTGGGCCTCGAAGGTGCCCTGCTGCGACAACTTCCCCCGGCGACAGGAGGCGAAGCAGCCGGTAATGACGTCCGGCGCGGGCCTCTGACAGCCCACCAGGGTCATGGTGAGGCTCGTGCGCGTGTTGGTCCCGATGAGGGAGAAGCGCCCGTCCTGCGTGTCCCGGAAGCGGAGCGGCTCGTCGTACAACGTGCTCGTGCCTCCGTCACTCCGGAGCTGGAAGCCGACGGGGCCGGTGCTGATGAGGGTGCCCCCGTCAGCCAGGCGTCTCTCGTCCCGGGTGTTGGCCAGATAGATGCCCTCCTGGGGAAGCATGGCGAGCGCCGCCGGGTCGCAATTCGAGACGTCGAAGCGGGACAGCTCCTCGCAGGCGCTGCTGGACGCGTCCCGCGAATCGAAGCCGCACGGCGCGAACGGGCCCCGATCCACCCAGTCTCCGTGCTCCTCCAGCTCGGTGTACGCGCCATCCCAGACAAAGGCGCCAGCGTCCGGGGTCCCCGCGTCGAAGGAGGATTTTGGGGGCGTGTCCTCACATCCAGGGAGGAGCTGGAGCGCCAGGATGACCAACAGCGTCCGCAGAGGACTTGTCATGGGAGACCTCGCAAGAGAAGGGCTCCCAGCCTAACGTTC
>NZ_RAWL01000292.1:0-11110 GCF_003668885.1 Corallococcus sp. AB049A
GGATGGGGTCCGTCTACCTGGCGGAGCACGTGTCCATTGGCAGCCGCGTGGCGGTGAAGGTCCTGCACGAGCATCTGACGCGCTACCCGGAGCTGGTGCAGCGCTTCCATGCCGAGGCCCGGGCGGTGAACCTCATCGGGCACGAGAACATCGTCAGCATCTTCGACCTCAACGCCGCCGCGCCCCGGCCGTACCTCATCATGGAGTTCCTGGAGGGGGCGCCGCTGTCGGCCTGGGTGGGCACGCCGCTGTCGGCCGGCGCCGTGGTCCCCATGCTGACCCAGGTGTGTGACGCGCTGCATGCGGCGCACGCGAGGGGCATCGTCCACCGCGACCTGAAGCCGGACAACATCTTCCTGGTGAAGCGTGGGCGGGGGATGCCGTTCGTGAAGGTGCTCGACTTCGGCATCGCGAAGCTGGTGGACGCGAGCATGCCGGAGACGGTGGCGGGCATCATCGTGGGGACGCCGGAGTACATGGCCCCGGAGCAGTCCCTGAGCCGGAAGCTGGACGGCCGCGCGGACCTGTACGCGGTGGGCGTCATCGCCTACCAGCTGCTCACCGGGCGGCTGCCCTTTCCCGACGAGGGGCTCACCGCCCAGCTGGTGGCGCACCAGACGCGGCAGCCTCCGGCCCCGCGCTCCATCTGCCCGTCGATTCCGTCCGCCGTGGAGGCGGTGGTGCTGCGCGCGCTGGCGAAGACCCCGGAGGAGCGCTTCCCCCACGCGCTCGCCCTGCGCGCCGCCCTGGAGCAGGCGCTGGCCTCGCGGACCCCGGCGCCGCGCGCGGCCGTGGGCGTGCCCCGTCCCGCGCCGGGAGATGTGCCTCCAGGGACGCCGGCCACGGGGCCCCGGCGCACCCCGCCGCTGGCCTCGCCGGGCGCGTCCGGGGGAAAGACGCTCCCCCTGCCCGTGCAGGTGGTGCTCCAGCCGGGCGCGCAGCCCCGCGCCTTCACGGGGTCGGACCTGTCGCGCGGTGGCGTGTTCCTGCACGCGACAGGGGAGCTGCCCCCGCTGTTCGCCCAGGTCCAGGTGGTGCTGCCGTTGTCCACCGGGCCGCTGTCCGTCACGTGCGAGGTGGTGCGCCACGTGTCGCCCGAGCAGGCCCAGGCCTGGAGCATGCGCCCGGGCTTCGGCGTGCAGTTCGTCGCGCCGTCCGCCGCGCTGAAGGCCCGCGTGGAGCAGCACCTCGCCGGCACACCCGCTTCTCCGCCCCCCGCGCCCCGGGAGCCGCCGGACGACGCCGAGGCCGAGCGCGCCCTGGCCCTGTGGAGCGGACAGCTGGCGGGGGAGGGCACGCACTACGCGGTGCTGGGGCTCTCACCGGACGTGGAGCTGGAGCCCGCGCGGGAGCGGGCGCGCGAGCTGTGGACCGCCCTGTCCGCGCTGCGGCAGCGGCCCTTGTCCCGCGGGCAGCGCTCGCGCCTGGAGTCCATGCTGATCCGCGTGCGGGACGCCGGAGACACCCTGGGCGTGCCCCTGCGCCGCGCGCGCTACGACGCCCGGCTGGGCAACGGCCGGGGCGTGGCGCGGTGCCTGGAGGCGGGCCTCACCGCCGCCCAGACGGACGCGCTGCGCCGCGAGTTCGTGGCCGAGCAGCCCCGGGCGGTGGGCACCGCGCGGGTCCACTTCCTCACCGGCAGCGCGCTGGAGCGCGACGGCCAGCTCCAGCGGGCCCTGGAGGCCTACGAGCGCGGCCTGGAGCTGGACCCCCTGGAGTGGGAGTTCCAGCAGCGCCGCCGGGTGGTGGACCGGGCGCTGGGGACGCGCCCGCCGCCGGGCGCCCGAAATGAAAGGGCCCGATTCCCTGGGGAGGGAACCGGGCCCTGACTGCCACGTTCCGGCCGTTCAGCCGGAAGACGTGACTAGTTGGCGCAGGCGGCGCTCACGCCCTCGAGCTTGCTGCTGCAGGACAGGATGCGCATCGCGAACGCCTGCTGCTCGGCCTCGGTCTTGTCGGAGCAGCCCTTCGCGTCGCTCAGGCACTCGGCGTAGGCGGACAGCTTGTCCTTGTCGGAGTCGCTGCAGGAGTCGAGGGACTCCTTGCAGGACTCGAGCTCCGCGTCCGTCGGCTTCTCGAAGCCGCTGGTGGACAGACCACACTCCTCGGCCTTGTCGACCAGGCTGTCAAACGCGTCCGCGGTGTCGTCGCACACGTTGCCGCCGCAGGCGGTGAGCGTCAGCGAAGCCATGGCAACCAGACCGAACAGGATGTTCTTCATGATGTTCTCCCCCTCAGGGATGAGGTACAGGTGAAAAGCAAGCGGCGCGCATCCTATTGCGCGCCCGCTTGCAGTCCAGTCGACTTTATTCCGGGAATTCTATTCAAAAGCAAATAGGGGGTCTGGGGGCGGGATGATCCGCCAACTGCCTTGACTCCCCCCCGGGATTCTCGTAAGTCCCGCCGTCTTTTAGCGCGCCGGCCGGTCTTCCGTCCGAAATGCGCGTTGGATTCCATGGGTTGAACCAACCCGAAGCTGACAGGGGTTCGACGATGTACGCAGTCATTCGCACGGGCGGAAAGCAGTACCGCGTCGCCGAGGGCGACGTTGTCCGGATCGAGAAGATCGCCGGGGACATCGGCGCCGAGGTCTCGTTCACCGAGGTTCTGCTGCTGGGCGGCTCTGAGAGCCCGAAGGTGGGCCAGCCGACGGTGGCGGGCGCGAAGGTCGTGGGCAAGGTGCTGGCGCAGGACAAGCACCGCCGCGTCCTGCACTTCCGGAAGGAGAAGGAAGGCTGGACCCGTCGCCGTGGCCACCGCCAGCCGTACACCGAGGTGAAGGTCACCTCGATCTCCGGCTAGTCGTCTTTCCGGGCATTCCCCACACGAACTTCAAGGAGCAGGTGTCATGGCCCATAAAAAAGGTCAGGGTTCTTCGCGCAACGGGCGTGATTCCAACCCGCAGTACCGTGGCGTGAAGGTGTACGGCGGTGAGACGATCACGGCGGGCAGCATCCTCGTGCGCCAGGTCGGTACGGTCATCCACCCGGGCACGAACGTGAAGCTCGGTCGCGACTTCACCCTCTTCTCGACGGTGGACGGCGTGGTGAAGTACGAGCGCCTCGGCCGCGACAAGAAGAAGGTGTCCGTGTACCCGGCCGCCGCCGAGCAGGCGAGCGCCTAGTCAGTGGCCCCGGGGTGACCCGGGGCTTCGGCTTACCGAGCGGGTCGTTCCCGGTCCTCTCCGTTCCCGTTGGGAGCGGGCGGATGCGTGGACGGCCCGCTTTGTGTTTTTCCAGGAGGGCAGTCGCCCCATGAAGTTCGTCGACGAAGTACGCATCTACGTGAAGGCAGGAGACGGTGGGAACGGCGCCGTGGCCTTCCGGCGTGAGAAGTTCATCGAGCGCGGCGGCCCCAACGGCGGGGACGGCGGCAATGGCGGCTCCGTGGTGTTCGTGGCGAACCCACAGCTGACCACGCTCCTGGACTACCGCTACCAGCAGCACCACCGGGCCAAGAGCGGCGAGCACGGCATGGGCAGCGACTGCAACGGCCATGGCGCCGAGGACCTGGTCCTCCAGGTGCCGGTGGGCACGCTGATCCGTGACGAGAACACCGGCGAGCTGCTGGTGGACCTGAGCGACCCGGGCCAGCGGTTCGTGGCGGCCAAGGGCGGCCGGGGCGGCCTGGGCAACATGAACTTCGCCACCTCCACGCGCCAGACGCCGCGCTTCGCGCAGGACGGCGGGAAGGGTGAGGAGATCACCCTGCGGCTGGAGCTGAAGCTGCTGGCGGACGTGGGCCTGCTGGGCTTCCCCAACGCGGGCAAGAGCACGTTCATCTCGCGGGTGAGCCGCGCTCGGCCGAAGGTGGCGGACTACCCGTTCACCACGCTGGTGCCGAACCTGGGCATGGTCCAGTACAAGGACAGCCTGTCCTTCGTGATGGCGGACATCCCCGGCATCATCGAGGGCGCCAGCGAGGGCGTGGGCCTGGGCCACCAGTTCCTGCGCCACGTGGAGCGCTGCAAGGTGCTGGTGCACCTCATCGACATGGGCGCCGAGGGCGAGGGCCGCAACCCGCTGGACGACTTCAACATCCTCAACAAGGAGCTGGAGAAGTACAGCAAGGAGCTGGCCGGCAAGCCGCAGGTGGTGGCCGCCAACAAGCTGGACCTGACGGAGGCGCGCGACCGGCTGGGGCCCTTCACGGAGGCGCTGCGCCGTAAGGGCATCCGCGTGTACCCGGTGTCCTGCGCCACGGGCGAGGGCATGCAGCCCCTGATGGACGCGGTGGCGGAGGTGCTCTTCACCGGCCGCACCGGCAAGCTCCACGTCGAGATGCCGACGACGCGCAAGTCCGCCGCCAAGGCTCCGGCGAAGAAGGCCGCCGCCAAGAAGGGCCCTGCGAAGAAGGCGGGCGCCGCGAAGAAGGCTCCGGCGAAGAAGGCTCCGGCGAAGAAGGCCGCCGCGAAGAAGACCGCGCGCAAGCCCGTGGCGAAGAAGGCCGCCCGCAAGGCCCCGGCGAAGAAGGCCGCCGCGAAGAAGGCTCCGGCCCGCAAGGCTCCGGCGAAGAAGGCCGCCCGGAAGGCCCCGGCGAAGAAGAAGTCTGGCGGGAGGCGCTGATCCGATGGCTGGTGGAGGCCCCCGCTACGAGAAGTTCGAGCGCGAAGCCGTCGAGCCGGAGCAGTTCCTGCTCGACGTGCGGAAAGAGAAGATCGACCGCGTCGTCAGCCAGCGCACGCGCAACTTCGTGGTGGTCCTCGACCGGCTGGAGGACAACTTCAACATGGCCGCGGTGCTGCGCACCTGCGAGTCCATGGGCGTGCAGGAGGTGCACGTCGTCATCAACCCGGAAGCGCCCTTCATCCCCAACTCGCGGGTGGCCCAGGGCTGCGACAAGTGGTTGGACGTGCACCTCTACAAGACGTTCGCGGAGTGCCGCGAGCACCTGAAGGGGCGGGGCTTCAGCCTCTACGCGTCGGCGCTGCGCGAAGGGGCCACCAACCTCTACACCCTGCGCTTCGACACGAAGTTCGCCATGGTGTTCGGCAACGAGCGCTACGGCGTGAGCGACGACGTGCTCACCGGAGTGGACGGGACGTTCGTGGTGCCCATGAAGGGCTTCAGCCAGAGCCTGAACATCTCCGCCGCCGCGTCCGCCAGCATCACCCGGGCGGTCGCCTGGCGGGACGAGCACCTGGCGGGGGGCTCCGGGGACCTGTCCCCCGAGGAGGCCCAGGAGCTGCGCGAGCGCTTCTACCTGCTGGGCGTGAAGCAGCGGAAGCGTCTGGTCAAAGCCACACAGCGGTGAATGCCGGCCCCCCGGGGCCCGTCCGGATGCGGTAGATGGACCCTGCGGGCGCCTCCAGGGGCCCGCTCCGGAGGCGCACGCCATGTTGCTGGAATCCCTGCTCTTCACGCTCCTCACGCAGGCCCCCACCACCGCGCCCGCGCCGAAGCCCGCGGCCGCCGCCAAGGCCCCCGCCGCCACGCCGGCGCCCGCTGCTCCCAAGGACGCGGGCACGGCCGCCATGCCCCCGTCCGCGAAGTCCGGCGACGCGAGCGTGGCCGCTGGCGCCGCGAAGCCCGCGCCCAAGCCGATGGCGCCCGAGGTGAAGACGCTCGTGGACCGGATGCAGGCCTTCTACGAGAAGACGGGCGACTTCAAGGCGGGCTTCAAGCAGGACTACAAGTACAAGGCCTTCCGCCGCACGCAGACGTCCACGGGCACGGTGACCTACAAGAAGCCGGGCCTGATGCGCTGGGAGTACGAGAACCCGTCCAAGCGGACGTTCGTGCTCGCGGGCAACAAGGTCTACATGCACGACCCGGAGGCGCAGACGCTGTCGGTGGCGGCCATGGACACCAGCCAGCTGTCCGCGTCGGTGACGTTCCTCTTCGGCCAGGGGAAGCTGGCGGACGAGTTCGCCATCACCAAGGGCGACTGCAAGGACTGCAAGGGCACGCTGCTGGTGCTGGATCCGCTGAAGAACGAGCCGCGCTTCCGCCAGGTGCGCCTGGAGGTGGACCCCTCCACGGCGCAGGTGCTCAAGAGCACGGTGGTGGATCCGGACGGCAGTGAGAACACCATCGCCTTCCTGGACCTGAAGACGAACGTGGGCATCGCGGCGGACAGCTTCAAGCTGAACCCGCCCGAGGGCACCCGCGTGGACGACTTCACCAAGAAGGCGCAGCAGTAGGACGGCCCGCCCTCCATGCGTGGCGTGCTGCTGGCGGGATGCGTGCTGCTGGGCGCGGGGTGTCACTCCTCCGCGCCCCCGGGCCCTTCACGTCCCACGAGCCTCGCGGGGCAGACGCTGCCCCTCCTGTCGTCGCCCGCGCTGCGGCTGACGGTGGCGGGGCGGCTGGGGAACCGGGCCGTGCCGGTGGTGCTGGACGTCACGCGGCCGCTGTCGCTCGTGTCCAGCAGCTGCTTCGACGGTGCGCCGCCCGCGGCCGCCGGGACCGCGCGCGTGCCGGAGTCCTCCGGAGGGCATCGCTCCTGGCCGGAGGTGCCGGCCCCGCCGTTGACGGTGGGCCCCATTTCGCCGCCGCTGCGCACGTTGCTGCTCTCCGGTGAGACGGGCTGCTCGGTGACGCTGGGGCAGGACGTGCTGTTCCCGTATGCCCTCACGGTGGATCCGCTGCGCCGCGAGGTGACCTTCACCGCGTCGCGTCCCCGGGAGGCCTACGACGCGGAGCTGCGCGCGACGGACGCGGTGCGCGAGTCGTCCGTGGTGGAGCTGAGCCGCGAGCCGCTGGGGGACTGGCCGCTCCTGGCCGTGCAGGTGAGGCAAGGTGGGGCGAGCATCACCGGCCCCTTCGTGCTGGGCACGCGCGAGCCCTTCTCCCGCCTGGCGGTGGACCCCGCGCTGGGACTGGGGCTGCAGCCGCTGGAGACGGCCGCGGGGCTGCCGCCGCGCACCTTCGCGGTGGACTCGGTGGAGGTGGCCGACGGGCTGGGCGTGAAGCCCCTGGTGATGGAGGCCGCGGGGCGCTGGCCGTCACAGAGCAGCCTGGGCCGGCTGGGGCCGGACGTGTGGGGCCGCTTCACCGCCACGGTGGACGCGCAGGGTGGGGCGCTGGTGCTGCGCAGGCCGCACGTGCGCACACCCGAGGGCGGAGGCCGGCAGCAGTGCGCGGGCGAGGGCGGCGCGTTCAGCGAGGAGGCCTGTTACGGCCTCTTCGTGCGCGCGGAGCCCGACGGCGCGGTGGCCCTGTCCGGCGCGGTGTTCCGGGACGTACCGGAGGGCGTGCGCCTCTACGTGGAGCCCCGGGGCGCGGACGGCCAGCGCCTGGAGACGGGCTGTCAGGTGGGCTTGAGCTTCCCGACCACCACGCGAGGCGCCAACACGCAGCACCGGTTGCCGTGGGCGTCCCTGGCGAAGACCCTGCCCGCGTGCCACGCGGCGCTCCAGGGCGCGAAGGGCTACGCGGTGTCGCTGGTGGAGGAGGGACGGCAGGCCGAGTGCCCCACGACGTGCGCCTTCGTCACGGAGTCCGCGTCGCGCCGCACCGTCTGCGAGTGCCAGCCCACGCCGCTGGGCGAGGGCGTGGCCGTGCCGACGAAGGGCTCGGGCCCGCAGCCGCCGCCCGTCGAGGAGCGCGAGCTGGAGCCCGAGGATCCGAAGTAGCCGGGCCCGCGACCGCCTCTTTTGCAAGAGGACGGAGGCGGGCCCGGGGCACTTCCTTCACTTGCGGCGGACTACTCCGGCCGGGGCTCCGGCGGACGCTTCAGCGCCTTCAGCGGCACGGGCGCGGGCGGGGCCTCGCGCGGGGTGTGCTCGCGCTGCTTCGGATCCGGACGCTCCACCACGCGGGCGATGAGGTCGTAGTCGTGCGCCTCCGTCACCTCCACGGTGACGAACTCGCCCGGGTACGCCAGGCCGTCGTTGATGTAGACCTGCCCGTCGATCTCCGGCGCCTGGCCCTCGTGGCGGCCCACCAGCAGGTGCTCGGACTCCTCGCTGGGGCCCTCCACCAGCACGGTGAGCTTCTGGCCCACGAGCTTCTTGTTCTGCTCGCGGTTGATGCGCTTCTGGATGGCCATCACCTCGCGCCAGCGGCGCTCGATGGTCTTCGCCGGGACCTTGTCCGGCAGGTCGAACGCGGCGGTGTTCTCCTCGTCCGAGTACTGGAACACGCCCAGGCGCTGGAAGCGCTGCTCCTTCACGAACTCCTTCAGGAGCTCGAAGTCCTCCTCCGTCTCACCCGGCAGGCCGACGATGAGCGAGGTGCGCATCACCAGGTTCGGCACGCGCTCGCGCAGCTTGGTGAGCAGCTTCTTGAGGAACTCCGAGTTGCGGCCGCGCTTCATGGACAGCAGCAGCTTGTCGCTGGCGTGCTGCACCGGCATGTCCAGGTACTTGGCGATCTTCGGCTCGGTGGCGATGACGTCGATGAGCTCGTCCGGGAACACGCGCGGGTAGGCGTAGTGCAGGCGGATCCACTTCACGTCCACCTTCACCAGCTCCTTGAGCAGCTCGTGGAGCTTCGGCTTGCCGGGCAGGTCATGCCCGTACGCCGTCAGGTCCTGCGCGACGAGGTTCAGCTCCTGCACGCCGCTGTCCGCCAGGTTCCGCGCCTCCGCCACGATGTCCTGCACCGTGCGCGAGCGCTGGCCGCCGCGCAGCGTGGGGATGATGCAGAACGCGCAGGCGTTGTCGCACCCTTCCGAAATCTTCAGATACGCCGTGTACTTCGGCATCGAGTTGATGCGCGGCGTCTCCGCGTTGTGGATGTAGTCCGGATCCGGAATCACCTGGCGCGGCGTGGCCTCGGCCGCCAGCAGGTCACCAATCTGGGCGTACGCGCTGGTGCCCAGGAAGTGGTCCACCTCCGGCATCTCCTGCGACAGCTCCTGGCCGTAGCGCTGGGACAGGCATCCGGTGACGACGAGCGTCTTGCACGAGCCGGACTTCTTCAGCTCCGCCATCTCCAGGATGGAGTCCACCGACTCCTGCTTCGCAGGGCCGATGAAGGCGCACGTGTTGACCACGATGACCTCGGCCTCCGAGGCCTCCTGCACGAGCGAATAGCCGCGCGTGCGCAGCGTGCCCAGCATCACCTCGGAGTCCACCCGGTTCTTCGGGCAGCCGAGGGTCATCATGTACAGGCTCTTGGTCTCTTCCACGCGCGTCTACCGCTTTCCCAGTTGCGTCCGCTCGAAGTGGTCCGCACTCCAAACGAAGTTGATGATGGCGCCGTTCGAGTAACCGATGTTCAGCGCCCCGTCTTCTTCCAGCTCCACCGAAGTGGCGCGACCCAGCGCACAGGTGGCGGCCGGCCAGTCGAGCACCCGCTGGGCTGTCTTCCCCGACACCACATAGAGCCCCATCCGGAGCTCATCGTCGGAGTCACATTGACCCTCGACGGCATAGGGGTTCTTCCCAGTGAGCACGGTAACGACCGGCCGTCCGTCCGGCAGGCTCAATGCTTCCGGCAGGTTCACGCCCATCTTGCTGGCGTCCACGGAGTTGGGGGCCACCAGCGCGCGCAGCGAGGCGGGGGTGAGGTTCTCTTCCCCCTGCGCCCAGTCCGGGTAGCTGAGCATGCCCCAGCCCAGCCAGCCGGTGGGAGCCGCCTCCAGCGTGGTGACGCTGGCGGAGGGCTTCAGCTTGAGGTTCTTGCGCGCCTCGTCCGGCAGGCGCAGCGACTCGCCCTCCGGCATGGAGCCGCCCTTGCAGTTGGACACTGGCACCACATTGGCGCCCACCTGGTCCTGGTCCTCGTAGGTGATGCAGAGGTCCATGACGAGCGGATCCACCGCAGGGAAGCGCGGCAGGGCCCGCACCGGAATCATGGCCACCACCGACAGCGTGTCGCCCTGGCGGTGCACCGCCGCGTTCACCAGGCCCTGCGCGAACCTGGGCGTGCCGCTGTCCGGGCCGGAGGTGCGCTGGCCGTCAAAGGCGAAGCGGTAGGTGTAGCCCGGGGCGGTAGGCCCCGCGTCCGGGAAATGGAGCGTCAGGGTGACGATGTCACCCGCGAGCAGCTGGTTGTCCGTGGCCTCCACGCCCACGAAGAGCGTGTCCTTGCGCCAGCCCACCCGGGCGGAGAAGTTGGCGGTGGCCCCCTCGGTGGACAGCGGCTTGAGGACCAGCGGCGAGCCGAAGTCCTTGAGCCCCTTCTCCGGCCGGGGCGCCTTCTTCAGCACGGGCACCGGCTTGCTGGGGCGGGGCGCCTCGTCCTGCGCGAAGGCGCCGGTGGCGAGGAGCAGACAGAGGGGCAGGGGGGCCAGACGGGCGGCGTGCATGAAGGGACGCCTCTAGTCGCGGAAGTTGGTGAACTGCATGTCCAGGCTGAGGCGGTCCTGCTCCTTGCGGAACAGCGCCATGGCCTCCTGCAGGTCGTCGCGGTTCTTGCCCGTGACGCGGAGCTGATCCGCCTGGATGGAGCCCTGCACCTTGATCTTCGACTCCTTGAGGACCTTGATCAGCTCCTTGGACTTCTCCACCGGGATGCCCTGCTGGAGCTTGATGGGCTGCTTGACGTTGGACAGGCCCGTCTTCTCGATGTCGCCGAACTCCAGGACCCGCAGGCTGATGCCGCGCTTGGCCAGCTTGCCGAGCAGGACCTCCTTGGCGGCCTGGAGCTTCTCCTCGCTGTTGGTCTTCAGCGTGAGCGCGGAATGGTCCGGGGCGATGTCGATTTCGGCCTTCACGCCCTGGAAGTCGTAGCGGGTGCTGAGCTCCTTGCGGGTCTGATTGACCGCGTTGTCGAGTTCAGCCAGATCGATTTTGGAGATGACGTCGAAGGAGGGCATGGGGGGGACCTTTTCGCGCCCTTAACATACCTACACCCGGACGACCAAGGGGACCACCAGGGTTCGCCGGGAGGTGTGCTGCTTGAAGGCCCGCTTCACCGCCTTCGTGAGCTCCTCGCGCACCAGGGCGTCGTCCCCCCGGAGCAGGGGGTTGAGCTCCTCGAAGTAGGCCCGCGCCTCCTGGGCCACCCGGGCCAGCACGCCCTGCTCGTCCGGGCTGAGGCCCTGGCCGGACAGCTGGGGCCCCGCCACCAGCGCCTGGGTGTCGCGCCTCAGCACCACCGCCGCGGCCACCACGCCCGTCTCCGCCAGCTTGTTGCGCTCCGCCAGCGTCTCCGTCGTCACCACCCCGTCCCCGGAGCGCTCCATCATGATGCGCCCTGAGGGCACGCTGCCCGTGAAG
>NZ_RAWL01000293.1:0-11096 GCF_003668885.1 Corallococcus sp. AB049A
GGAGGGGGCTGTGCCGGAGGTGAGATGCGATGCTCCCCATGAGGGTAGGTCACCGTGACATCCGCCCAGAGCGGGTCGTGGTCGGAGTAGAGCGACTTGGTGGCATCGGCGTCGTTAATGGTGACCTCGGGGCTCACGAAGAGATAGTCGAACTTCTCCATGACGCCGCCCAACCAGCCCTTCGGAAGCTCGCCATGAGTGTGCTCGCCGTCGCGGCACCCCCCTGCCCCGGAATTACGCTCGTTGATGTCATTCCCACAGGGGCTGTCGACTTCCTTGAGCGACCCGTGCGCGCCCAGTCCGTAGTCAGAGAGATAGAAGCTGCTCAGCGCCTCGGACCCAGGCACGTCATTCAGGTCGCCGCCGAGAATCACGGTGTAGCCCGCGTAGTTCTGGGCCAGCAGACTGCTCGCCCGCTCCGCTTCCTGCTGTCGCTGTTCCCTGTGGTCATCACCGTTGACGAGATGGGCCGCACAGACAACCAGACGCCTCGAATCCGAGCTCAGACACAGCATCCCGCGTTGCTCGCGGCCCGGGCCGCTCTGCAAGTCAAATGACTCCATCTGGAGGTCGGAGAAGTCTTTCCGGTAGATGATGGCATTGCCGAACCGAGAGTTGTGTTTACACAGAGCCGGCTGGAGGTTGCCCTTGTCGTCGCGCTTGAAGACAGGATCGAACTTGACGTTGTAGTCAGGCAATTGCTCGTCGAGGTAGTCCAACCAGTCCTTGCAGCCCTCGTTGATGGTGACAAATGCCAGCTTGGGGCTGCGGTCCTTGATGCTTCGCACCAGGGCTTCGGGCGCCTTGAGGCCTGGGCCATGCTCCTCCTCGCTTTTACCGTACTCATCGCTTCCACCCGCCATGTTGAACTGGCCGATGAGGATGCGCTCCGAGTAGTCCTGGGCGGGCTCAACCGGCGCCATCAGCACCACCGCCGCCAAGGCGAGCACCAACGCCGTCAGCGGACTGGCAAGCGCGCGTGGGCAAGGGACTCTCTTCGATGGCTCCATGTGTTTTTCCCTCCCTGTCAGAGCGGCGGCCGGGGGCCAGGTGCGCCCATCGCCGCTCGCGTTCACATCCTGGGTTTCCTCCATGGAAACCCGCGCCAAGGAGGAGACGCTTCTGGCCAGGCGGGGGGCGGATGGAGCCATCGGCTGGTGGAGCCGCGTGCGCCCTGAAGGCGCGTCAGTCGTTCAACCGCCCATCCCTGCCTGGCTGTCGGCTGGAGCGCGCAACGCGCAGCACTGCAGAGGACCTCGACTGCAAGAACGAGAAGAGCGGCCTCACCTTCTAGTTGCTGCCAGCGTAGCGGGTCCGAGGGACAGGCCTCGCGGAGGAGAATCCATGGAATTGCTCATCATCCTCTTCTTCTTCGCCTGCATGGCCCTTGTGTGCATCGCCCTTGCGGCCCTCGTGTTCCACTTCTTCCGCGGCCGTCGTCTCGAGCCCGTCCTCAAGCGGCCGGGGCGCGTTGTCGCCAAACGGCAGGCGTTCACGAGCTACGGGGCGATCGCGAGCTACGGCCAGGCCTACTTCGTGACGTTCGAGTTCCAGGACGGCAGCCGCGACGAGTTCGAGACCTTCGACAGGCAGTATGGCCTCCTGGCCGAAGGCGACCAGGGCACCCTCACGACGCAGGGAAGGAGGCTCAAGGGGTTTGCGCGGCAGCGGCCCCAACGAGGACCGGGCCTCCCCCGGCCGCTCCCTACGTAGTCCGCGACACACCGCCCCTCCAGCAGCCGGGCCGACGTGAGGCCGTAGACCCAGTCCGGGTACGCCAGGCGAACATCCCCAGCCGCCGCTGCTGGGCCTTGGGGGCCACGAACACCTTGCCAGCGAACACGTCGAAGACGCGCACCAGCCGGGGGTCCACCTCGCCCCGCCGCTGGCGGAGGCAGGTGAGGTGGGACGCGGCCTGCCCCGGTACGTGGAGCGGGACTTCGCCAGGTACCTGGAAGGCGGAGTGCTCATCGCCTTCTCGTGCAAGGGGCGAGGGGTGTGCCCCTCCTGCAACGCGAACCTTCTTCTTCATGGCGGATGCGCCGGACAAGCGCCTCCTCTGGTTCTGCCGGTCCGCGTCTTCGTGCGGAAGGATGCGCGCGGCTGCGGTTCGTGACGCGGTGGACGGAGGGGGCACATCCGGGGTCCAATCCCGGCCTTCATGACCCCAGACGAAGTGCAGAGAGTCCTGGCCGACGCGGAGTTGGTGCCGTGCGCGGAGCTGTCACTCGCGGACGCCCGGAGGATGGTGGAGGGCTTCCTGGACGCGGACGTCCCCGCGCTCGTCCACCGTGAGGCGTGCGGCAAGGTCGGCTGCTCTCCGAAGTTCCAGGTGCTGGTGCGGCCCGATGATGGGCCCCGGGTGGCCGCCCTGCTCCAGCAGGGATGGCTGGAGATGGTGCGCCGCGAGGGGCTGATGCCAGAGGGGGCGACTCCCCGCCTCGTGACCGCCGTCCCGTCAGAAGCCACCGAAGAAGAGGGAGAGCCTCCCTGCCCGGCCTGCGGAACGGTCGCCCCGCTGGTGGCGGGCGCCTGCAGCGACTGCGGTCTCCAACTCGAGTAATCCGCCGCGTTCACGGAGGAGGACAGGGCGCTTGCGCGCCTGGTATTGAGCCCAAGCCCCCACGGTGACCTGGAAGCCCACGCCCCTGCGGCCTGCCGCCCGGCTGGCATCGCGAGGGCGACAGTAGAAAGCAGGCGGGCCAATGGGCCCTCGGTCCGCTCCGTGCTCATCCAGCCTCAATCGTCATCCAGGGGAGCATTCAGGTGGGGGAGGATCGCGCTTGCGTAGCCTCTCTGCCCGGCCTTGTTGGGATGGAAGGGCGCCTCATCGCCGTGCAACCCGTTGAACCATTCGCTACCTTCTCCGCAGATCTGGTGACCCTCGAAATTCGGCGCCGGTTCGACGAAGCGGGCTCCCTCCCGTTCAGCCACCGCGCGGAGTTCCTTGTTGATTCGTGCGGTGGCGTCGCGGACATCGCCTCTCATGCCGGTCGGGACGAACTGCCCCGCGGATTGAACACAATCCTTCGCCCTGTCGGTCGGCTCCATGATCACCGGGTAGCCGACCACAATGACCTGGGCGTTCGAGGACTTCATCTTGATCTCCTGGAGGATGGCCTGCAGGTCGCTCAAGACTCCGCCCAGTTTCGGATCCACCACCTTTTTGATGATATTGTTGCACGTCTCGCCAAGCCCAGGGAACGGCATTCTTGGCCTGTTGTCCGGCCCATAAAACTGGGCACGCACGCATTGCACGATCGTGTTCGCCCAATCGAGGTCATTGCCTCCGATGGAGATCGTGACCAGCCCGACGCTTTCATCCAAGTGACCGAGATGCTTATTCCTGATGTCATTCAGGACGTCTTTCGCCTTGGCTCCGCTGCAAGCGACAAAATCCTGCTGCGGATCGTGGCGGAGAGCTCCCTCGACGCGCGACGCGATCACCTGTGAATACGCGTTGCGCGAGCGTTTGCAGTGCTCCGGCCTGTCTCCCGTTGGCGGGTAGTAGTCGCCGGCTCCGTCGCCGCTTGAGAACGAGTCGCCCATCGCCACGTAGCGCGGCAAGGACGCCGCCGGGGGAGGCTGTGCCGGTGGAGAGCTGCGTTGCTCCCCATGGGGGTAGGTCACCTCTACATCCGCCCAGAGCGGGTCGTGGTCGGAGTAGAGAGACTTGGTGGCATCGGCGTCGTGAACAGTGACCTTGGGGCTCACGAAGAGATAGTCGAACTTCTCATTGATGCCACCGAGCAAGCCCCCCGGCAGCTCGCCGTGAGTGTGCTCGCCGTCGCGGCAGGAATCGCGCTCATTGATGTCATCCCCGCAGGGGCTGTCGACTTCCTTTAGCGCCCCATGCGCGTCCTGTCCGTAGTCAGAGAGATAGAAGCTGCTCAGCGCCTCGGACCCAGGCTCGTCATTCAGGTCGCCACCGAGTATCACGGTGTAGCCCGCGTAGTCCTTGGCCAGCCAGCGGCGCACCCGCTCCGCCTCCTGCTCTCGCTGTTCCCTGTGGTCCTCACCGCTGACGAGATGGACCGTACAGACCACCAGACGTTTCGAATCCGACCCCAGACACAGCATCTTGCGTTGCGCGTGCCCCACGGCGTCCTGCAACTCATATGACTTCGTCTGGAAGTCGGAGAAGTCTTTGCGGTAGACGATGGCATTGCCGAACTGGGAGTCGTGTTTACATGGCTGCGGCTGTGGGTTGCCCTTGTCGTCGTTCTTGAAGACAGGGTCGAACTTCACGTTGTAGTCAGGCAATTGCTCGTCGAGGTAGTCCAACCAGTCCTTGCAGCCCTCGTTGATGGTGACAAATGCCAGTGCGGGACTGCGGCCCTTGATGCTTCGTACCAGGGCTTCGGGCGCCTCGCTGCCATGGCCTCCGTACTCATCGCTTCCACCCGCCATGTTGAACTGGCCGATGAACATGCGCTCCGAGTAGTCCCTGGCGGGATCCTCCGGCGGAACCGGCGCCATCAGCACCACCGACGCCAGGGCGAGCACCAACGCCGTCAGCGGGCTGGCAAGCGCGCGTGGGCAAGGGACTCTCTTCAATGGCTCCATGTGTTTTCCCCTCCCTGTCAGCGCGGCGGCCAGGGGCCAGGTGCGCCCATCGCCGCTCGCGTTCACATCCTGCGTTTCCTCCATGGAAACCCCCGCCAGGGGGGAGACGCTTCTGGCCAGGCGGGGGGCGGCTGGAGCCATCGGCTGGCGGAGCCGAGTGCGCCCTGAAGGCGCATCAGGCATTCAACCGCCCATCCCTGCTCCAGCTCCCGCGTCTTCGAGGACCTCAACTGCAAGAACGAGAAGACCGGCCTCACCTTCTAGTTGCGGCCAAGGTCGCGGACCCGAGGGACAGGCCTTGCGGAGGAGAATCCATGGAAATGCTCATTAAACTCTTCTTCGTCTGCATGGTCCTTGCGTGCATCGCCCTTGCGGCCCGCATCATCCGCGACCGTCTCGAGCCCGAGCTCACGCGGCAGGGGCGCGTCGTCGCCAAACGGCAGGCGATCAATGAATACGCCCGGAGGAGCTACCCCTACGCCCAGAGATACTCCTACACCCAGAGCTACTTCGTGACGTTCGAGTTCCAGGACGGCAGCCGCGACGAGTTCGAGACCTTCGACAGTCAGTATGGCCTCCTGGCCGAAGGCGACCAGGGCACCCTCATCACGCGGGGAAGGTGGCTCCAGGAGTTTGCGCGGCAGCCGACCCAACAAGGACAGAGCTTCCCTCGGCCGGTCCATACGTAGGCCGCGACACGCCGCCCCTCCTGCAACACGAAGCGGGCGCATGTGATGGCAGTGGACGCTGTCCTTTCCGCATCGGGTGCGGTGGGTGCTGCTCAAGGACGCAGGACTCCTCCAACGGAGCCCACTCCTGCCGCAGGTACCGGCGGCCTCGCACGAGCAGCGCCGCCATCGCGAACCCGTTGAAGTGACGCGGGAGTGGGTCGGCTCCGGTCCAGACGTGAACGCGCCGCACGACCGGGCCTGACTCCTCGAGGGTGGACGCGTGGCCCGTCGCCAGGTCCACCAGGTCAAAGACATCGTGCGGCAACTCCTGGGCGCAGTGGAGCCCGAAGGCGTCGTCACCCAGCCGGAGCGGTTCACGCGTCCGGCTTGCATCCGGTCAAAGCGAACAGGCCGCGCGAGGCGCACGTCGCTTCTGGATGAAGGTGCTCACCGTGGCCTTGAAGCAAGCTGGCGCCGTGTAGAGCAGGAAGTGCGGCCCACCCTTGACGGTGACCAGGTTGACGCCCGCGGCTTCGGGCAGGAGGCGGAGATGGGCCTGGGCGCCAGCAAGGGGCGTCTTGGGATCCATGTCGCCCTGGAGCACCAGCACCGGCGGAAGCGTGGCGGGAGAGCGGCCAAACCACTCGTCACGCGGATAGGCCAGTGACGTTCGACCGACGAGCTGCCCCGGCAGGCTGCTGACGAACAGGAGCCCTGCGGCTTCGGCATCCACCTGGGCCTGGGTGAGGCCTGGCCGGGCGTTGTTCTCGGAGGCGCTGATCACCGCGACGAGCGGAATTGAGAGCGATGCCTGCGGGAAGTGGTCGAACGGGGCACCCAATGCCTCCAGGTCCTGCTCGACCTTCCGCAACGGCGCGAGGTCTCCGCCCCGGATGCCCGCGAGGATGAGGGGAATCCGCGCCCGCAGTGCCGGGCTGTCCAGCAGTGCCCCGAAGAAGAGTTTCGGACGCCCACCAGGGACCGCCTCCGACAACCTGGGATCATCGACAAGACTCTGCATGGCGGCGACCGCCGAATTCCCAAGACGCGCACGGCAGCCCGGATCCGCATCGCAACGCGCGAGCACCCCGCGGCCCACCTCGTCGACGACGGCCGAGCGATGACTGAGGTCCCACTGCCGGGTCGTTTCCGGAGGAACGAGGGAATCCAGCACGATCCCATCGAGCCGCTTCGGCGGGGCGACCGTCATCATGCGCAATACCAGCTGCGTGCCGTAGGAGACCCCATAGAGCCACGTCTTCCGGCCGGTGGAATATCGCTCCATCAGCGCGCGCAGATCGCGGGCGGAGTGCGTGATGGTGAAGGCGCGAGTGCGCTTGGAATGGGCCTCCAGCGCCTCGAAGCAGGTCGCCCACTCGGCGCCTTCGAGCGCGGCGCCGCCCGCACTGTCGGCGGACTCCTCCTTCTGGCAGAGCCGGCTCGAGAACCCCGTCCCGCGATGATCCGGGATCATCAGGTCGTATCCCGGGAAGGAAGACCGAAGGGTCTTCAGCAGCGGGTAGAACGAAGCCCCTGACTCGCCGGGGCCACCCGCCACCAGCCAGACCTGCCCGGCCGAACGCCCCACCGCCGGGAACTTGCGGACGAAAAGCTCGACCTGCTCCCCGTTGGGGGCCGCGTAGTCCAACGGCGCGCCGAAGCGAGCGCACAGGGAACCCGCGAGCGCCGCGTCCGACTTCGCGTCCGGGCAACCCACGAAGTCATCGGCACGGGACGCGGTGCCCTGCTCGGAGGCCCGCGCAAGGCCACCCAGACCGAGTGCACCCCAGAGGGCGACCACCGCTGCGAAAGTGGGGCATTTCATGTTCACGCTCCAAGAGAGCCCGGGAACTTCCCAGAGAGGCCCCACGATCGCAATTCACCCGGTCCCAGCCCACCTCTGGCCATCACTGGGAGGTGCGCCGTGGTCAGGGCGGCCCGGGGCCCAACTCCTGGGATGGCTGCAACGCCTGGGTCGATGCGAACGGTTACCTGCATCTCAAGATTGCCTGGCGCGACGCGCTGCGGCCCGCGAAGGCTGCTCGGTTGTTTTCCGGAGATGGGTCGGACAATGGCAGCGAAGACATGGGGGGCCATGAGACTCGAGAAGGGAGCCTGTTTCACTGCGCGTGCCTTCTTCTTGTGTTCAGTGAAATCAGATGATTTCGCATTCACGGCGCAATGCCTGGAACGCCAATCGATGGACGGCGTGGGCACCGCCGCGGGGGGAGCACCCATGAACCCGAGCAGCGCCCCATCCCAGTCCTCCCAGGACAAGGCTCCTGCCGCCCGGCACGAGGTGAGCGGAACCTCGATCCTCAACTTCCTGAAGCACTTCGACAAGAAGGGCGTGCGCGCCACCATGCGCCAGCGGGTGAGCCCCGCGACGGCCGTCTATTTCGACAAGCTCATCCTGCGCACATCGTGGGTGCATCGCTCGGTGCTGGACGACATCTACGCGGCGGTGGCGATGGACGGCGGCGAGGACGCCGTCCGCCGGTTCAGCCTGGAGGTGACCCGGGACGGCTATGGGCCCATGGTGCGCCAGTTCGCCGAGACGCTGCTGGGCCTGATGGGCGCCTCTCCGTCCACCCTCTTCAGCCGTTTCGGCGCCATTGGTGGCATGTACGAGCACGGCACTGAGTACCGCTACACCGAGCTCTCTCCCCGCTCCGGGGAACTGGTGGTGCGACTGGTGGAATCCGCCCCGCGCCTCGTCTTCGTCGCGTGGGAGGGCGTGTTCCAGTTCGTCTTCGAGCTCACCCGGGAGCAGGGCACCGTCACGCCGGTGCAGGTCTCCGAGAACGGTCAGGTGGGCCGCTACCTGCTGAAGTGGTGAGCGCGGCGGCCCCTCAGGGCTTCAGCCGCCACGTCTCCTCAAGCCAGACTCCAGTCAACCGAAGTGATCAGACCGGGTGGCCCATTCCATGGGCGAGGAAAAGGCTCCACCGACAAGAGTTCCTATACCAGCGCGATGGGCCCGACTGTTTGATGGCGCCGACAGCTTTGAGAAACATGCCTGCCGAAAGCGCGGTCATGTGGTTTGCGACCCCGACCCGGTGCCTCACCTGAACCAGGGCGAGAACCAAGTCAAGACAGGGAGATGGCAATGAAGGATCTAGGGGACAAGCCTTATTTCCGGCTCAAGCAGGATGAGATTTCCGACCTCATGGATGAAGACTGGATTCAGTTCACCTGCGAGGGCCGCTACCAGGTCAAGGCTCCCGTGAGCCTTTTTCGAAACCGATTCAGGGACTCCGTCAGCTGGAATGACAAGAGTCGAAGGAATCACAGCTATTCGGCGGCCCCCCGTCAGCGGCCCTCCTCGACCAACGGGCTGTCCTTCAACGGCCTGTCCAGCAGCGCCTTCGCGTCCTGGTTCCGCAAGGATCCGGTGCTGGCCGGACATGGTGATGCGGTACGTCGTCCACTGCGCCGTCCCGGAAGGCCAGCAGCGAACCTACGCGGACGCCACCACGCACCCGTCGCACACCTGGCCTGGAGGAGCAGGTGGTGTCCGCGTGCCTGACGGCGCATGTGAACAAGTACGGGATGCGGGTGCCCATCTCCGTGCTGGGGCGCCGGGCGGATGGCCTGGCCATTCCCGTCACGGAGGAGGAGGCGAGGGCGCCTTCGTGGGGCGTGACAAGGACCGGCTCAGGCCCCGCGAGAGTTCGTCCCGCGCCTGCTCGACGACGAGTCCGATGCGGAGGCCAGCACGGACGACCCGCCCGACTTGGAGGAGGTCAACCGCCGCCGCTGCGCACCGCTCGCCTACGTCGGCCGCTGCGAGCGCCACTGCGGCATGGACGCGTCGAAGACGTTCTACGAGTCCTGCACCTGGAACGGCGTCACCTACCGGCCCCTCACCACGCGGATGGACAAGCGCAACCTCTACAAGTGCGGTGATGGCATCTGACAGCCCACCGAGGTCTGCGGGGAGAAGAACGACTCCCTGAGCTGCAAGGACGACTGCGGCACCTGCGGCTGAGCGCCAGCCGAGGCGAGCTCCGCCCACGAGGGAGTCGTCCGCCAGTGCGTCTACTGGACGTGCTGGGACACCGGTGCGGGATGTCGCCCTCCCGCACCGGTGCTTCAAGCGACTGCTTCAGCAGCCCGAGCCGTACGCCAGCAGGAACGTGGTGCGGTCCGTGCTGTTCACCACGCCGTTGCCGTCCGCGTCCGCGTCCAGACTGCCCGCGTTCCACGCGTTGAGGAACGCGTCGCGGTCCGCCTGATTCACGGTGCCGTTGGTGTCGTAGTCGGCCGGGCAGAAGAACTGGATGTCCATCTTCCACCACGACGTCGCCGTACCCGCGGTGCCCTCGCGCGCGTCCACCAGCGCGGACACGTCCCCCTGCAGCGTGAAGGGCCCGGGGAACAGCCAGCCCTTGCGGCGCACCGAGTCCGAGTCCGTGTTGCCGATGTCGATGGACAGCACCGGCTCGCCGGTGGTGAGGCTCGCGATGTACACGAGCGACGTGGAGCCGCCGTACACCCCCGCCGTCGTGTCCGCCGTCGCATCGCCGGACACCGCGTAGCGCGCGAAGCGGTTGAGCTGGAACGTCAGGTAGAAGTCCGCGTTGCCCGTGGCGTAGCCGCGCCCGGTGGCCTGCGTCCAGCCATTCGCGGTGGCCCGGACCTCGGCGCTGATGCGGGAGCCGGTGATGCTCGACGTCTCCGTGCCCGAGCCATTCGAGTCCGCGTGGCTGTGCGTGTCGTCGTACTGCGGCTGCTCGCTGGCCTTCAGCTCCAGGCTCTCGTTGAAGTCCTCGAAGCCATTCGTCCGGCGCGAGTCGGACGCGTTGACGTTGGTGATGCCGGCGTCCTTCGCGATGACGGTGGCGGACACCGAGCGGGTGCCCTCCGACGGAGTGATGAACTGCGCCTGCGCGAGCGTGGATGTGGCCGCGAAGAGGGGAACAGCACCAGCCAGCATGTGAATGCGACGCATGGAAACCTCCAAGTTGCGTGACGGGGTCAAGCGCGCAACTTAGGCGCCCTGCCTGACGGAATCCCTACCAATCCGGTGACGGCCCGCCTGCGCTCGTCACTCCGCGAAACACAAGAAGAAATCCGTGCCCCTCGTCTCCCTCCCCCGCACCCCGAGCATTGACATCTCGCGACGCCACGTGTTGCCGACCATACTCGACAATCGCTCCCGCCTCTCAAGCGAGCGGGGCCGGTGCGCGGCCCCGCCGTGACGGGACGTCAGTCCTTGGTCCAGCGGAACGTCACGCGGTCGCCGCCGCTGAGCCGGTCCGCGAGGTTGTAGAGCCTGTACATCTCGGTGTGGACCGCGAAGATTCCCTTCGCCTTGCTGAAGACGAAGTACGAGCCAGGGTCGGTCACGATGCTCGTCCACTGCGAGTTGGTGTTGCAGTTGGCCGTCGAAGCAGAAGGCCAGTTGCACCAGGAGTTGCCGTTCTCGTTCCACACCTTCCAGTGGTCGCCGCCGCCGACGAGGCCCACCTGCTTCCACCACGTCACGGCCGAGCCGGACTCCAGCCGGAACTCCACCACATCCGGCGACGCGGCGTTGTGCTCGACGATGACGTTGATGAGGTCACCGTCCGGCAGGTAGATGGGCTGGATGTCGGTGAGCCACGCCTTGTCACAGGTGATGCACGAGTTGAAGGTGTCGTTCGGGCCGGTGCACGAGCTGTTCGAGTACTCCAGCTGGTAGTCGTTGTTGTTCGCGCAGAAGGCACACGAATGCGCGTATCTGGCGCTGATGCACGTGAGGGAGGTGGTGGTGTGGGCTCGGGTGAAGTCCTCCCAGGTGATGGCCGTCGCGGCCATGGCGGAGACGGCGCGGCCCTCGTCCTCCTGCTGGGGCGCGGGCTGCTGGGGCTGGGT
>NZ_RAWL01000294.1:0-10954 GCF_003668885.1 Corallococcus sp. AB049A
TCGGATCCCCCAGCGGCGTCGCGGTGCCATGGGCCTCCACGTAGCCCACGGCCTCCGGAGACACGCCCGCGTTGGCCAGCGCCTGGGAAATCACGGCCGCCTGTCCCTGCACGCTGGGCGCGGTGAACCCGGACTTGTTCCGGCCGTCGTTGTTGATGGCCGAGCCCCGGATGACGGCGTAGATGGAGTCGCCGTCCCGGACCGCGTCCTCCAGTCGCTTGAGCACCACCGCGCCCACGCCGTTGCCGGAGAGCGTGCCTCCCGCCTTCTCATCGAACGCACGGCAGTGTCCGTCCGGAGAGAAGATGAGCCCTTCCTGCGCGACGTAGCCCGTGCGCTGCGGCACCGACAACCGCGTGGCCCCCGCGAGCGCCACGTCGGACTGACCCACGCGCAGGCTCTGGCAGGCTAGGTGCACCGCGACCAGGCCCGTGGAGCACGCGGTGTAGAGCAGCGTGCTCTCACCGGTGAGCCCCAGCTTGAAGGACGTCTTCGTCGCCAGGCTCTCGTGCGTGGCCGTGCCCTGCAGCTCCATGTACGACGCCGCGTCCAGCGGCATCGCCTGGCGCACGGCGTCCGTGTACCCGGAGCCCGTGGCCCCCGCGTAGAGCGAGATGGCGCCGGGGAAGCGCTCCGGGTCCACACCCGCGTCCTCCAGCGCGGCCCACGCTGTCTGGAGGAACAGCCGCTGCTGCGGATCCGTGAACTGCGCCTCGCGCAGGGACATGTCGAAGAACACGTGGTCGAACCGGTCCACGCCTTCGAGCACGCCCGCGGCCGGGACGAACGCCGGGTGCTGCCACAGCTCCGTGCCCTCCGGCAGGACGGGCAGGTGCTCCAGCTCCTCCGGTGCGAAGCGCGTGATGGACTCCACGCCTCCGCGCAGGTTGCGCCAGAACTCCGCCACCGTCATCGCGCCGGGGAAGCGGCCCGCCATGCCGATGATGGCGATGGAGCCAGATGCGCCGGGCTTCGACGCCTCGCGCGGACGGTGGCCGGGGGCCGGGGCCACGGTCTGGGAATCGCGCTCCAGGCGCTCGACGAGCCCTGCGAGCGTGGGGTGCTCGAACAGCCACACCACGGGCACCTCGCGCTGGAGTTCTTCGCGCAGGCGCGCGGCCAGGCGCACCACGGTCAGCGACGTGGCTCCCAGCTCCTCGAAGAGGTGGTCCTGCGCGCCCACGCGATCCGTGCCCAGCTCGCGTGCGAAGAGAGGCGCCAGCCGCTGCTCCAGCGGGTGCGACGGCTCCACGAAGCGGCCCTGCCGTCCCGTGGACGCGGCGTCCGGCGCGGGCAGCGCCTTGCGGTCCACCTTGCCGCTGGGGTTGAGGGGCAGGGTGGCCAGCGTCACGAACACCGACGGGACCATGTACTCCGGCAACCGCTGGCGCAGCGCCGCGCGCAGGGCTGGCGCCTCCAGCACGTGCCCGGCGCGGGGCATCGCGTAGGCGACGAGCCGCTTGTCTCCGGGCACGTCCTCACGCACCACCACCGCGGCCTCCTGCACCTCGGGCAGCTCGCGCAGGGCGGACTCCACCTCCGCCAGCTCGATGCGGAAGCCGCGCACCTTCACCTGGGCGTCGATGCGGCCCAGGAACTCCAGCGTCCCGTCCGGACGCCAGCGCGCCAGGTCCCCCGTGCGGTACAGCCGGGCACCGGGCGTCGCGCCATACGCATCCGGGACGAAGCGCTCGGCCGTGAGGTCCGGCCGTGACACGTAGCCCCGGGCCACGCCGTCTCCCCCGAGGAACAGCTCTCCTGGCACGCCCACCGGCACCGGGTGCAGCCGCGCGTCCAGCACGTACACCGACGTGTTGGCGAGCGGTGCGCCGATGGGCACCGACAGGGACACCTGCTCTGGGCGCTCCACCGTGAAGGTGGTGGCGACCACGGAGCACTCGGTCGGTCCGTATGCGTTGGTGAAGGGGATGCCCAGCGACTCCACGGCGCGGCGCACGTGCGGCGCGGACACGATGTCGCCACCCGCATGCAGCTCCCGCAGCCGTCCGAGGATGTCCGGCCGATGCTCCATCAACTGCGAGAAGAGACCCGAGGGCAGGTGGACGAAGGTGACGCCGTGGTGCTCCACCACGCGGGCCAGTGCGTCCATGTCGCTCGCGGGGACGTGGCCCGGGAAGACGACGAGCCGGCCGCCATGCAGCAGCGGCGTCCACAGCTCCAGCACGGAACCGTCGAAGGACACCGGCGCGAAGAGCAGCCCCGTGTCGCGAGCCCCATAGCGCGTGTACGGCTCCGAGTGCATCAGGCGCAGCAGCCCGCGCTGCTCGATGCCCACGCCCTTGGGCCGTCCGCCGCTGCCGGAGGTGAAGATGACGTAGGCCAGGTGGCGCGGCCCCACGCCGGTCTCCGGCGCGGTGACGGGCTGGTCCTCCAGCGACAGCTCCTCCAGGAACAAGCATGGCAGGGACGCGTCGGGGAGGTGCAGCCGTCCGTGCAGCTCACGCGTGGTGACGAGCAGGTGCGGCCGCGCGTCCTCCAACATGAAGCGCAGCCGCTGCGCGGGATAGGACGCGTCCAGCGGCACGTACGCGCCGCCCGCCTTGAGGATGCCGAGCACCGTGACCACGAAGCCCACGGAGCGCTCCAGGCACAGCGCCACCGGCACATCCGGTCCCACGCCCCGTGACCGCAGGACGTGCGCGAGCTGGTTCGCCCGGGCATCCAGCTGCGCGTACGTCAGCCGGGCGTCTCCGTCCTCCACGGCGATGGCGTCCGGCCGCCGCGCGGCGTGCAGCTCGAAGCGCGCCGCGACGGTGCTGCCGGAGGGATAGGGCAGGGCGGTGTCGTTCCACGCGACGAGCACCTGCTGGCGCTCCTCGGGCGTGAGCCACGGCAGCCGGGAGACCGGCACGTCCGGCCCGGCGACGGCGGCCTCCAGCAGCACGCGCAGGTGGCCCGCGAGCCGGGCCATGGTGTCGTGCTCGAAGAGGTCGGTGCTGTATTCGATGGAGCCGCGCAGTCCGTCCGGCGTCTCCGTGAGCAGCAGGCCCAGGTCGAAGTGCGCCGTGCCCGCGTCCACCTCCAGCAGCTCCATCCGCAGCCCGGGCGCTTCGAGCACCCCGGCCGGAGCGTTCTGGAGCGCGACGACGGCCTGCACCAGCGGCGTGCGCCCCAGGTCGCGAGGCACCTGAAGCTCCTCCACCAGCTTCTCGAACGGCAGGTCCTGGTGCTCATAGGCCGCGAGCGTCGTGTCCCGCGCCTGTCCCAGCAGCGCGCGGAACGAATCCTCCGGACGGATCCGCGCACGCAGGACCAGCGTGTTGACGAAGAAGCCGACCAGCCCCTCCACGTCGCCATGGGTGCGGCCCGCGATGGGTGCACCGACGAGCAGGTCCTCCTGCCGGCTGTAGCGAGACAGCAGCACCTGCCACGCGGTCAGCAGCGCCATGAACGGCGTGGCACCTTCAACCCGCGCGAGCCCCATCAGGCGATCCGTCAGGTCGCGAGGCAGGTGCACGGGCAGGAGCGCGCCCCGAGCGGAGCGCGTCGTGGGACGAGGCTTGTCCGTGGGCAGCTCCAGCACGCGAGGCGCACCGGCCAGCTGCTCCTTCCACCACGCGACCTCGTCCGCGAGCACGTCGCCCTGGAGCCAGCCGCGCTGCCACGCCGCGAAGTCCGCGTACTGCACGGGCAGGGCCGGCAGCACGGGGGCCTCACCGGAGGCGAAGGCCGCGTAGGCCGTGGCCACCTCGCGCACCATCACCTCCAGCGACCAGCCATCGGAGACGACGTGGTGCATGCCCAGCAGCAGCACGTGATGCGATGGGGTCAGCCGCAGCAACCGCGTGCGCAGCAGCGGCCCCGTGTCCAGGTCGAAGGGCCGGGCCGCCTCTTCCCGCGCGAGCCGCCGCACCTCCGCCTCGCGCTCCTCCGCCGGCACGCCGGTCAGGTCCACCAGGGGCAGGGCCCACGAAGACGTGGACTGGATGACCTGGACAGGGTCTCGGTCCTTCAGCGTGAACGTGGTTCGCAGTGCCTCGTGACGTTCGACCAGCAGCTCCAGCGCGCGGCGCAGGGCCTCCGCGTCCAGCGCGCCCTCCATCCGCACCGCGCCCAGCAGGATGTACGGCGTGGCGCCGGGTTGCAGCTGCTCCATCACCCAGAGCCGCTGCTGCGCGAAGGACAGGGGCAGCCCGCCGTCGCGGGGGGCCTTGCGGATCGCCGGCACGCGAGGAAGGCCGGTGCGCGCGAGGAGGCGCGCCTCCACCTGGTCGGTGACGTCGGCGACGGTGGCGCCTTCGAAGAGGCCGCGCAGGGGCAGCTCCACCTGGAACGTGGAGCGCAGGCGGGACACGAGCCGCGTGGCCAGCAGCGAGTGGCCGCCCAGGGCGAAGAAGTCATCGTGCGCGCCCACGTGCGGCACGCGCAGGACGTCGCGGAACAGGTCCGCGACCCGCTGCTGGAAGGGCGACATCCGCTGGGGCTTCGAAGGCGCCACCGCGACCGAGCGCGCATCCGGAGCAGGCAGGGCCTTGCGGTCCACCTTGCCCACGGGCGTGAGGGGCAGGGCCTCCAGCGGTACGAACGCCGAGGGCACCAGCGGCGCGGGCAGACGTTCGGAGACGAAGGCGCGCAGCTCTGCCGCCTCCATCGGCGCACGCGGCACGTACCACGCGACGAGGCGCGGATCGCCCTCGCCGTTGTCGAGCACCCCGGCCACCGCGGCCTTCACCGACGGGTGCTGGCGGACGATGGACTCCACCTCGCCTGGTTCGATGCGGAAGCCGCGCAGCTTCACCTGCGTGTCCATGCGGCCCAGGAAGTCCAGCGTGCCGTCCGCCAGCCAGCGCACGCGGTCGCCCGTGCGGTAGAGCCGTGCTCCGGGCACGTCACCAAAGGGCGAGGGCAGGAAGCGCTCCGCCGTCAGCGCGGGACGGCCCACGTAGCCCCGGCCGACCCCGTCACCGCCGATGTACAGCTCGCCGGGGACGCCCACTGGCACGGGCTGGCCGTGCGCATCCAGCACGTACGTCCGGACCCGCGTCATCGGCCGGCCGATGGGCACTGACTTCACGTGCTCCTGCAGGCCTTGGAGGTCGTGCGTGGTGGCGCCCACGGTGGTCTCCGTGGGGCCATAGAAGTTCACCAGCCGGCCCGGCGGTCCTGCGCGCAGCACGGCGCGGATGGCCTCCGGGTTCGCGGCCTCGCCCGCGCAGAAGACCACGCGCATCGTGGCGAATGCGTCCGGGACCTCTCTCGCCACGGCGTGGACCAGCGCGGTGGGGAACATGGCCGTGGTGGCGCCCACGTCGCGCAGCGTTCGCGCCAGTCGCGCGGGCTCCAGCGTCACCTCGCGCGGCAGGATGACCAGCCGGGCGCCGTTGAGCAGCGCGCCCCAGACCTCGAAGGTCGCGATGTCGAACGACGGCGTCCCGCCCTGCACCATGCGGTCGTCGGGGCCCAGCTGGATGTAGTTCGTCTCCCGTACCACGTGGACGATGGAGGCGGCCGTGACGCCGACGCCCTTGGGAGTGCCCGTGGAGCCTGACGTGTAGAGCACGTAGACCCATGCGTCGGGCAGCAGCCGCACGCCTGGAGCGGACGCGTCGTAGCTCGCGAGCGTGTCCCGCTCCGCCTCCAGGCTCACCGTGGGCCAGGACCGGTCCTGGACGGCCTCGGGCAGCGAGCGCTCCGTCACCACCAGCGACAGGCCGGCGTCCTGGAACATGAACGTCAGCCGCTGCGCGGGATAGGCCGGATCCAACGGCACGTAGCAGCCGCCCGCCTTGACGACGCCGAGCATGCCCACGATGAGGTCCAGGCCACGCTCCAGGCACAGGCCCACTCGGCCTTCGGGCTGGAGGCCCTTCGCCAGCAGGTGCCGCGCCAGCTGGTTCGCCCGTGCATCCAACTGTGCGTACGTCAGCGTGCGGCCTCCGTGATCCACGGCCACTGCGTCTGGAGCCCGCTGGACCTGCGCGTCGAAGCACTCCAGCAGGGACGGCGTGCGCAGCGGCCGGAGGTCCGGCGCGCTGAAGGTCTCCAGCACCCGCGCGCGCTCCGCCGCGTCCATCAGGGGCAGCCGCCACACGGGCGTCGTCGCGTCGTGGGCCACGGCCTCCAGCAGGACCCGGAGGTGGGTCGCGAACCTTGCGGCCGCGTCCTCGGAGAAGAGGTCCCGGCTGTATTCGAGCGTGCCTTCCAGCCCGCCGTCCCGCGCGGTGAGCGACAGGATGAGGTCGAAGCGCGCGGTCTCCGTCGAGGTGTGCAGCCGCTCCACGTGGACGCCGGGCAGGGCGGGCGTGGACAGCGGCGCGTTCTGCAGCACGAACATCACCTGGAACAGCGGAGTGCGGTCTCCGCCGCGCGCCTGTGCCACCGCTTCGACCAGCTTCTCGAAGGGCACGTCCTGGTGCGCGAACGCGGCCAGGGAGTCCTCGCGCACGCGGTCCAGAAGCTCAAGGAAGCGGGGGCTTCCGTCCAGGCGCGCGCGCAGCACCAGCGTGTTGAGGAACACGCCGATGAGGGGTTCCAGCTCCGGCCGGGTGCGGTGGGCGACGGGCGTGCCCACGGCGAAGTCGTCCTGCCCGGAGTAGCGCGACAGCACGGCCTGATACCCGGCCATCAACACCATGAACAGCGTGGCGTCCCGCTCCCGGCCCACCTGCTCCAGCGAGCGCACCAGGGACGCGGGCAGCGTGAAGACATGGCTGCCTCCGCGAGCCGAGCGCGTCCCGGGCAGGCCCTGCTCGGCGGGCAGCGTGAGCACGGGCACGTCCTTCAGGGACTGCTGCATCGCGGCCAGCGCGGCCCGTGACGCCTCCGAGTCCTCCTGACGGCGCTGCCATGCGGCGAAGTCCGCGGCCTGGATCTCCAGCGCGGGAAGGGGCGACGGTTGTCCCTCCAGCAGCGCCGTGTAGAGGCTGCGCACCTCGTGCACGAGCACGCCCATGGACCAACCGTCGGAGACGATGTGGTGCATGCACAGGAGCAGCACGTGTTCCTGGTCGGACAGCCGGAGCAGCCGCGTGCGCAGCAGGGGTCCGGTGCCCAGGTTGAACGGACGGGTCGCGTCCTCGTACATGCGCTGGCGGAGGGCGTCGCCTTCCGGCGCGGGTTCCACCAGCAGAGGCCATTCCTCGGGCGCGGCGTGGATGCGCTGAAGCGGCTGACCGTCGTGCTCCTCGAAGGTGGTGCGCAGCGGTTCGTGGCGGCGGACCAGCTCCGTGAACGTGCGGCGCAACACGTCCACGTCCAGGGGCCCGGTGAGCCGCAGGGCCAGCGGGAGGTTGTAGTGCGCCTGCCCCGGCTCCATCCTGTCCAGGAACCACATGCGCTGCTGCGCGAACGACAGCGGCAGGGCTCCGTCCCGGGGCACGGTGGGAATGGGCTCGGCGGGATGACGTGAGGGGAGCGCTTCGATGCGCTCCGAGAGCCGCGCCACGGTGGGCGCGTCGAACACCGCGCGCACGGGCAGGTCCACGCCGAAGCGCGCGCTCACGCGGGTGACGAGCTGGGTGGCCAGCAGCGAGTGCCCCCCGAGCGCGAAGAAGTCATCGTGCGCGCCCACGCGCTCCACGTGCAGCACGTCCTGGAACAGCGCGGCCAGCTTCTCCTGGAGCGGAGTCAGCGGGCCCGCGTCCTCGGTGGCGGCCGGAGCGGCGGGGACGGGCAGGGCGCCTCGGTCCACCTTGCCGTTGGGCGTGAGGGGCAGGGCGTCCATGCCGACGAACGCCGAGGGCACCATGTATTCGGGCAGCCGGGAGCGCAGGTGTTCGCGCAGGGCTCCGGCCTCCACGGACGCAGGGACGGTGTAGGCCACGAGGCGATCCGCGTGCACGGCGACCACGGCCTCGCGGACCTCGGGGTGCGAGCGGAGCGCGGCTTCGATCTCACCCGGTTCGATGCGGAAGCCGCGCAGCTTCACCTGGTGGTCGACGCGGCCCAGGAACTCCAGCGTCCCGTCCGCGAGCCAGCGCACCCTGTCTCCCGTGCGGTACATCCGCGTGCCCGGTGCTTCGCTGAACGCGTCTGGCACGAAGCGCTCGGCCGTCAGGTCCGGGCGGCCCAGGTAGCCGCGCACCACGCCTTCACCGCCGATGAACAGCTCACCAGGGACGCCCACCGGGACCGGGCGCCATTGCGCGTCCAGGACGTGCAGCCCGGTGTTCGCCAGCGGCCGGCCCAGCGGCACGGTGCCGGCCGAGTCCGTCTCCACTCGATGCATGGACGACCACACCGTCGTCTCGGTGGGGCCGTACATGTTGAGCAGCGCGGGGACGTGAGCCCGCAGCGTCGCGGCGAGGCCGCCCGGAAGGGCCTCTCCGCCCACGAGCAGCTGGCGCAGTCCGCCCAGCGCCTTCAGCGCCCGGGGTTCCTCCACGAGCGCGCGGGCGTAGGACGGCGTGCACTGGAAGTGGGTGACGGCGTGGCGCTCCACTTCTTCCGCGAGCGCCGCGGGCTCCAGCCCCGTGGGCGCGAGCACCACCTGGAAGCCGCGCGTCCAGGACCAGAGCAGCTCCAGCACGGAGATGTCGAAGGAGATGCTCGTCATCGCCAGCCACGTGCCCGGGCACGGCGAGACGTGCGCGTCCATCGCGCGGAAGAAGTTCATCACCGTCCGGTGCGGCACGCCCACGCCCTTGGGCCGCCCGGTGCTGCCCGACGTGTAGAGGACGTAGGCCAGCGTCCGCGCGTCGCTCGCGGATCGCACGAAGTCCGCGCCCGCCGAAGGGTCCACGTCGTCGAGGAACAGCCGGCGCTCGGCCGGCACCGCGATCACGTCCTCCAGGCGGCGAGGCCCCACGAGGACCTTCGCCCCCGAGTCCTCCCACATCGCGGCGAGCCGCTGCGACGGGTACGCCGGATCCAGCGGCAGGTAGGCCGCTCCCGCTTCGAGGATGCCGAGCATCCCCACCGCCAGTTCCACCGAGCGATCCACGCACAGCCCGACCACCGACTCCGGCCCCACGCCGCGCTGCCGCAGCGTGTGCGCCAGGGCCCGGGCCCGTGCACGCAGCTCCCGGTACGTGAGCCGATTCCCGCCCGCGACGAGCGCCACGGCATCGGGCGTGCGGGCCACCTGCGCCGCGAAGCGGGAGGAGACGGTGGCGTCCGAGGGGAACTCGATGCCGGGTCCTCGCGACAGCGCGAGCAGGTGCTCCGACTCCGCGGCGTCCAGCCACGGCAATGCGTCCACCTTGCTCGAAGGATCCCCGACCGCAGCCTCCAGCAGCACGCGCAGGTGACCCGCGAGGCGGGCCACGGTGTCCGCGTCGAAGAGGCCGGTGGCGTACTCCAGCCAGCCCTCGAAGCCCCGAGCGGATTCGGACAGCGAGAGCGTCAGGTCGAACATCGCCGTGCCCGGGTGCACGTCCAGCAGACGCGACTGGAGGCCGGGCAAAACGGGGGCGCCCACGTGCGCGCCCTGGAGGATGAACATCACCTGGAAGAGGGGCGTGTGCCCGCGCTCGCGCGTGGGGTGGAGCGCTTCCACCAGCTTCTCGAAAGGCACGTCCTGGTGCGCGTACGCGCCCATGGCGGTCGCGCGCACGCGCCCCAGCAGCTCGCGGAAGGTGGGTGCGCCGGAGAGCTTCGTGCGCATCACCAGCGTGTTGACGAAGAAGCCCACCAGGCCCTGGAACTCCGCGCGGCCCCGGCCCGCGATGGCCGTGCCCACGCTGACGTCGTCCTGTCCCGCCCGGCGAGCGAGCACCGCCTGGAAGCCCGCGAGCAGCACCATGAAGGGCGTGACGCCCTCGTGCACCGCCAGCGTGCGCACGGCTTCGGTCAGCCGGGCATCCAGCACCACGGGCACCCGGGCGCCCTGCGTTCCACGCTCGGCGGGACGTGGCCGGTCCGTCGCCAGGTCCAGCAACTGGGGGGCACCGGCGAGCTGCTTCCGCCAGTAGTCCAGGTGCGACGTCAGCCGGGTTCCGTCCAGCCACTCCCGCTGCCACTCCGCGTAGTCAGCGTAGGCCAGTGGCAGCGCGGGCAGGGGAGACGGACGGCCTTCGCGCAGCGCCGCGTAGAGGGTGGAGACCTCACGCACCAGCACGGCCATGGACGCGCCGTCCGACACGGCGTGGTGCATGACGAGCACCAGCACGTGCGTGCGTTCGTCCAGCGTCAGCAGGGTGGCGCGGACCAGCGGACCTCGCGACAGGTCGAACGGGCGGCGGGCCTCTTCATGCGCGAGGCGGGAGGCTTCGGCTTCGCGGGCTTCCAGCGGCAGGGACTCCAGCGACACGCGCGCCAGCGGCAGTGCTGCGTCCTTCGCGATGACCTGGAGCGGTCTTCCGTCCTGTTCGCGGAAGGAGGTCCTCAGCGCCTCATGGCGCGCGACGAGCGCCTGGAGGCTGCCCTCCAGCGCGGCCACGTCCAGCTCGCCCTCCAGTCGCACCGCGGCGGGCAGGTTGTAGGCCACGTCACCCGGCGCGTATCGATCCAGGAACCACAGCCGGGCCTGCGCGAAGGACACTGCCCGGGCGCCATCCACGTCGCGGCGGCGGAGCGTGTTCGACGCGGGCTTCGCGGCATCCCGGAGCGAGAGCAACTGCTGGGACAGGGACGTGATGCTCGGGCCCTGGAGCAGCCACTCCATGGGGACCGTGAGGCCCGTGCCCGTGCTCACTTCGTGAGCCAGCTCCACCGCGCCCAGCGAGTCCAATCCGTAGCGCGTCACCGGAGCATCGACGTCGATGTCCTCACGGAGCATGCGCGCGTGCCGGGCCACGATGTCGCGCAGCCAGCCCACCAGCGCCTCAGCGTCCTGGCCAGAGTGCGAATCCAACGCAGATGCACTACGCGAGACCTCGGTAGCCGCGACAGCGGAGGGAAGGGGAGTGACGGAGGAAGGACTCTCCGCCCGCCACGCCATCACCTCCTGCAACGTCCCGTTCAGGAAGGCCGCACGGCACGCGTGCCGCTGCACCTTGCCGCTGCTCGTCTTCGGCAGGCTGCCCGGTTCAATCAGCACCACCGCGTGCGCCTG
>NZ_RAWL01000295.1:0-10951 GCF_003668885.1 Corallococcus sp. AB049A
GTCGCCCTCCTGGCTCTGCCTGACGCCGAGCCGCGCGTGGTGTCTTCTCGCTCGCGTTGATTCGAACGAGGTTTCCTCCTGGTGGGACGCGGTGTCTGGGTGTGGTGCGTGGCGCTGCTTGCGCTCGCGGGGTGCGACCCGGGGGCGGAGCTGTCGCCCTGTGCCGTGGACTGCGAAGGCGCGGCCTGCGCGGCCTGCGTCACGTCCCTGCCCGAGGAGAGCATCCGGCCCGCGCTCGCGTGTGATCAGCTCCCCGCGCCGTCACGGTGCCTGGGGCCTCGGGTGCTGGAGCGCTGTGAAGGCGGCGCCGTGCACCGGGAGGACTGCGCGGAGGACACGACCTGCGTCGAATCGCCCGAGGTCGCCTGTGTCTCGGGGACGGCCTGCGTCGACGGCGTCTCGCGGTGCACGGAGTCCGGCGCGTTGCAGCTGTGCACGAATGGCCGGTGGGTGGCGCGGGCCTGTGACGTGGCCTGTGAAGCCGCTCCGGGCCGTGGCTTCTGTGGCAGGCCAGGACCCACGCTGAGCGGCACGGTGCGCTACGCGCGACGCTTCCCGGACGCGGAGTTCCGCGCATGGACGCTGGACGTGGAGCCGGTGCCCGCGCGCGGGTTCCTCATCGTGTCGTTCCAGGGCTCGAAGGTCCTGGACTCGCAGGTGACGGATGACGCGGGCCGCTTCACGCTGAAGGTGTCGCCGTCTCCCGGTGAGGATGACCGCGTCGTCGTGTACGCGGCCGGTCGGGGACGCGATGGCGCGGTGGCCTACGCGGTGGCGGACCCCGGCTTGACCGGTGAGCAGACCGTGAAGACGGTGCCCGGGGACTCGGCCCGCATCTGGAGCTGGTCGCGCACGACGCGCGAGCTGTCCGAGCAGCCCGTGTTCACGCTCGCCGAGTCCGAGGGCTCCGGCGCGGCCGCGGTGTTCGACGTGCTGGGCACGGCGTGGCGCCGGATGCGCGAGCGCTACGACGGACGCGATGGCCTTTCGGTGGTGGCGTGGTTGGGCTTCGCGACGACCTGGTCCTGCGGTGCGTGCTTCGCGCCGTGGCCGGTGACGGCGGTGGGGCGGAGCTGGGAGTCGCAGGTGTGGCTGCCGGGGGACACGGATGCGGCGTGGTGGTCGGACGCGATGGTGATGCACGAGCTGGGGCACTGGGTGATGGCCAGCCGGGGGACGAGTCCGGAGGAGGGCGGTCCGCACTACGTGGGCGTGCCCACCTTTCCGGGGCAGGCGTGGAGCGAAGGCTGGGCCACGTGGTTCAGCGCGGACGCGCGCCGCAGCCCCCGCTACTTCGACCGGCAGGGCGGGACGATGTTCTGGGTGGACCTGTCCGCGCGGGCCTCCTCGGTGAGCCCCTGGACGCGGCCCCGAGCGGAGGGAGGTCTGCTCCAGCCCGTGGACGAGAACGAGGTGGCGGCCATCCTCTACCGCGCGGCCAACGGCACCCCGTCGAGCCAGCCCCTCTACGACGCGCTCGCAGCGCCCACGATGAACCGGTCCCCCTGGGCACGCGGCTACACGCGGCACACCTGGACGCGGGATGAGAAGGGCGCGCTCCTGGACGTGGTGGACACGGGCAGGCCGTCACCGTGTCTCGCGGACTTCCTGGACGCGCTGATGTGCAAGGGCTTCCCCAGCACCCTGGTGGACGCGGCCACCGAGCCCGCGACGGCGTTCCCGTATCCCAGCCACGAGCCCCTGTGCCCATGAAGCTTCCGCGAAGCCGACGATTCCTTCTGCGCCCCCTGATGCGCAAGCGCGTGGCGGGGGCCGTGCTGGCGCTGGCACTCGTCGGAGCGCTCTCGGCCAGCATGGCCTCCGGCGTGGACCGCGTGCGGCGCAAGAAGCCGCCAAGGCCTTCCGAGCCACCGCCTCAAGCGCATCGGGAGAAGCCCGTCCACACGTCGTCGCCGACGCTCCTGGCCTCCGCGCGCTCGGTGGCGCTCCCCGCCCACGGAATGGGCACGTGGGAGCTGCCGGCGCGTGAGCCTCATGACTCGCGGCATGTCCCGGTGAAGTCGCAGGTCACGGTGACGGTGACCGCCTCTTCCTCCACGGTTCTCACGCGAGGTCAGGAGGCCGACAGCACGGCGCCTCAGCCTACGGTGCTCCCCGCCACGGCGCGCATCCCCGCGCCGCTGCACGTCTCCTGGCGGGTGGTGGATGCTAGCGCGGACACGGTGCGGCTCGTCGCGCGGTTGGACCGCGGCCCGGGCTTCACCGCGCCCGTGCAGGTCTCGCTGCGCGTGCCGCCGCGCACGGTCCTCCGCGAAGGCCCCACGTCGCCCATCGTCGTGGACGGAGACACGAAGGAAGTGCCCTGGACCCTGGGCCTGCCCGCGGGCTCCAGCCCCGACGACGACCTCGTGCTGCTGGCGAGCGCCGGAGGTGAATCCTTCGGCGTCCACGCGGAGGCGCGCTACCACTTCGGCCGGACGCTCGCGGAGTCCCCCCTGCCCACGCCGGCGGGGCCTCCGCTGCCGGATGCGCTCATGCGCTCCCGCGAATAGCCCCGGGCTCAATCCAGGTTGAAGTACACCTCGTCGATGGCGCCGTGGAACTGGTCGTTGTTGTTCCCCGCGCTCTTGGCCCCGATGCCGACGGACTGGCCCGTGGGGTTGATGTCGTAGGTGCTGGCGAGCAGCGCGCTGCCACGGGCCACGTTGTCGATGAGGATGGTCAACGTGGTGCTGGTGCGCTGACACGTCACCTTGTGCCAGACGCCATCCGCGATGCCCACGGACGCCTTGACGATGACGGCGTCCGCGCCGCCGGTGGTGCGCACCACGCAGCTGGGCTTGCCCGTCACCGCGTCGTCCAGCTGCAGCTTCCACTGGGGCGTGGAGGAGAGCCCCTTCTGCACCAGGTTGGAGCCGTGGTCCGCGCTCAGCTCCGCGAGCGTCACCTTCACGCGCGCCCCGAAGGAGAACAGCGCCGTGCCCGGGTTGAGCGACACGGCATCCGCCGCGCTGATGAACGCCTTCGCGCACGTCGTCCCGGCACAGACGGCGGGGAAGCGCACGCCCTGGCCCTCGTAGCCCGCCGCCTCCACCGTCACGGTGCCGCCGTTGGCCGCCTGCACGGTGCCCGTGTGGCCCTTGCCGCTGTCGTCCACCACGGTGGTCACCGGGTCGGACACCGACTCGAACTTGTAACGCAGCTTCTGGCTCACCGCTCCGGCCGTCACCGGCCCCAGCAGCAACAGGGCAGACAGTCCCACACGCATCGGTTGGTTTCGCATGATGTTCCTCACGGCACGTCCACGGCCAGCTTCTGGAGGGCGGACTTCGCGTCAGCGTGGTCCGGCTGCAGCTTCACCGTGGCCTCGTATTCCTTCTTGGCCTCGGCCTTGCGGTTGGTGGCTTCCAGGAGCTGCGCGAGCGCGAAGTGCGGCTCGCCCGCGCCCGCGTCCACCTGCGCCGAACCCCGGAACGCCTTCTCCGCCTCCGGCAGCTTGCCCTGCCGGTACAGCGTGTGCCCCAGGTACAAGAGGCCCAGCGAGTTGCGAGGCTCCACCGCCAGCACGTCGCTCAGCACCTGGAGCGCCTTGGCCTCGTCACCGCCGCGCAGGTACAGGAAGCCCAGCTCCGCGCGGGCCTCCAGCTGCGCGGGGTCCTTCGCCACCACCGACTCCAGCTCCGGCACCGCCAGCTCCGGCCGGCCGCGCCGCGAGTGCAGGATGCCCAGCCGCGCCAGGGCCGCCGTGTCCGCCTCCTCGCCATCCGCGGGCGTCAGCAGCTTCTCCGCCGCCGCGTAGTCGCCCATGGAAAGCAGCAGGTCCGCCAGGCCCAGCTTCGCCGCGCGGTGCTTCGGGTCCTCCTGGAGCACGGCCTCGTAGAGCGGCCGCGCCTGGGCGCCCACGTGCTTCTTCGCGTACGCCTCCGCCAGCATCAGCCGGTTGTCCACCGTGGGCTGCAGCTTCACGCAGGCCTGGTACTGCGCGATGGCGCCGTCCAGGTCGCCCTTGGCCTTGAGCGCGTCGCCGTAGCCCGCGCGCACGCCGGGCTCGTCCGGGAAGGTCTCCACCGCCGTCTTCAGCGTGGCCACCGCGTCGTCCACCTTGCCCAGTTCCAGGTACGCGCGCGCCAGGCCCTGGTAGGCCTCCGTCGTCTTCTTGCCGTCGTCCGCGCTCTTCTCGATGGCCTTCTGGAACGCGGACACCGCCTGCGTCTTCTTGCCCTGCGCCAGGTACAGCTGGCCCAGCTGCGTGTACGGACCGCTCGCGCGCCGGGGCTCCAGCAGCAGCGCCTTCTCGAAGGCCTTCGTCGCCCGGGCGTTCTCCCCCAGCTGGAAGCACGCGAGCCCCAGGTTGAAGTGCGCCTCCGCGTACTTCGGATCCAACGCGATGGCCTTCTGGAACGCCTCCGCCGCCTTGCGCGCGTTGCCCTGGCCGTCCAGCACCACGCCCAGGTTGTTCTGCGCGCGCGCGTGCTTCGGATCCGCCTTCAGCGCCGCCTGGTACTCCGCGAACGCGCCCGTGACATCGTTCTCCCGCATCAGCACGACGCCCAGGTTGTAGTGCGCCTCCGCGTCCGAGTCCTTCTGCCGGATGGCCTCGCGCAGCACCTCCTTCGCCTCGGCGGCCAGGCCCTTCTCCGCCAGCGCCTTGCCCAGGTTCACCCGCGCCACCTGGAGCGCGCCGTCCAGCTTCAGCGCTTCTCGGTACGCCTCGATGGCGTCATCCGTGCGGTTCGCGCGCTGGAGCACCTCGCCCAGGTTGAAGCGCAGCTCCGCGTCCTTGGGCGACAGCTCCGTGGCCACGGAGTACTGGGTAATCGCCTCGTCCGTGTCGTCCTGGATGCGCGCCAGCATGCCGCGCTCCGAGCGCAGCGTGGCCTCCTCCGGGAAGGCCGCCAGCGCCGCGTCCAGCACCGCCTTGGCCTTGGGCACGTCACCCGACAGCCGCAGCGCGCGCGCGAGCGCCACCTTCGCGGGCACGCCGTCCGGCGTGAGGCCGACGAGCTTCGTCAGCGGCGCCACCGCGCGGCGCGGCTGGTTCTGGGACAGGAAGGCGGTGCCCAGCTTGTAGAGCGCGTCCGGGTCGTCCGGCAGCTTGTCCGCGCGCGCGGCGGCGGGCTTCTCCGGAGGAGCTGCCTCCGGAGCGGGAGCCTGGGCCGTCAACAACTGGAGGAGAAGGACTCCGGCTTTCGTCATCACAGGTTCTCCACGTACGGGCTGGCGCGCGCGTCGAAGGTCTTCTTGGCCAGGGCGGCCTTCTTCGCCTCCCACGCCTCCTTCGCCGCCTGCGCTTCCTTCGTGTCCCCCCCGAGGTTCGCGCGCTCTTCCTTCACGGCGGCCTCGCACTCGGACACCTGCTGCTCGAACTCCTTCGGCTCCAGACGCTCACTGCCCTGCACCTTCGCCTTGCGCGCCGCCGTCAGCCGCGCCAATTCAAAGCGGGCGAAGGCACACCGCAGCGACAGCTGCTCCACCTCGCGCAGTCCCACGTTGAGGCGCTGGTGCGCGCGCAGGTACTCCACGCGGGCCTCGGACTCCGCGATGGCCAGCTGCGCCACCTCGCGCGAGGACGCGTCCTGGGCGCGGTCCTCCTCGTCCTCGGCGGCCTCCTGGCGGGACTTCGCGCGGCGGATGTTGTCGCGCGCGCGGTTGATTTCGTTGTCCGCCTCGTCCACCCGGTCGATGGCCAGCGCCAGGTCGTTCTCCGCCTCCAGCAGCTCGATGCGGGTCTCGTACGGCAGCTTCTTCACCAGCGCGTCCGGCACGCGCATGCCGTAGCTCGGGCCGCAGGCGGCGGTCAGGAGGGACAGGCTGAGGAGCAGGTGGCGCTTCATGGAGCAGTGGCCTCGAAACGGCTGAAGATGGTCCGGCCGGAGTAGACGTCGGTGCCGTTGGTGAACGTGACGTTGAACTCGCCCGACACCCGGTCCCCGGGGTTTTTCGGAAGGGACTTCACGAAGAGGTTGCCGCGCACGAGCGGCGGGAACGGACGCACCGGCTCATCCAGCACGCTGCGGTCCACGCTGCCCCGCTGCGAGCCGTCCTCCAGTGCCTCCGCCAGGTCGATGTCCAGCGAGCCCGCGTATTCAGCGTCCGGCAGCATGTCCGCCACGCGCGCGCTCACCTTCAACACCACGTCCTGCCCGCTGCCCTGCGTGTTGACGAAGCTCACCGCCAGCGTGCCCTCCGCCAGGGCCGCCTCCGTGCGCTGGTAGCGCAGGTCGATGAGCTCCGTCACGCTGCCCTCCAGCCTGCCGCCCTCGTCACCACACGCGGTGGCGGCGAGCGCGAACAGCACCGGGGCGATGCGGCGCAAGGGGCTGGTCACTTGCATGCCTTCCACCCCGCGTCCACGTCCGGACCGTTGAGCGTGCCCATGTCCTTGAGCACGGCCAGCTCGCGGCGCGCGCCGTCCGTGTCGCCGAAGCGGCAGCGCAGCGCGGCCAGGTTGAGGCGGGCCTTGTCGTAGGTGGGGTCCGCCTCCAGCGCCTTGGCGTACGCCGCGCGCGCGCCCATGGCATCGCCCAGGTTCAGCATGGCCCAGCCCAGCGCCGCGTGCGCGGAGGCGCGCGTGTCCTGCAGCTCCGTCACGCGCCCGAAGGTCAGCTGCGCCATGCCGTACTGGTGCGCGTCCAGGTAGCCCATGCCCAGGGCCTCCAGCGCCTCGGCGGTGAGCACCTTCTCCGCCTTCTTGCGCAGGTCCTCCAGCGCCGCGGGCTGCGTGGGCGCGGCCGGCTGTGGCACCGGCAGCGCGGCCACGTCCGTGCGGTTGCGGCAGCCCACCACCGCCGCGTTGAAGACCTCCAGCGACTCCGCGCGGGACAGACAGGCCTTGAAGGCCTCGTCGGAGCGGGCCTTGAGCGGGCCCACCTGCTGCTTCACCGCGTCCTGGAACTGCTTCGTCTCCGCGGCGGACAGCCCGCCGGGCACCGGCGTCTGGTCCACCACGTCCGCGATGTGGCCGTATGCCAGGGCGATCTTCCACAGCGACGCCACCGCCCACTCCGGATACCCGAGCGACGCGGCCTGCGTGTACACGCCCTCCATGGCCTGGAGCGCGGCGACCTTCTCCTCCACCTTGTCCGCGGGCAGGTCCTTGTAGCCGCGGTAGAGGATCTCCCCCAGGTACCAGAGGCCCTTCGCGGCCTCCTCCGTCTGGCCGTTGGGGCCCTGCACCGCGGCGGTGAGGGTGGAGATGAGCGCGTCCGGCGGAGCGGTGGGCGCGGTGGTGGCCTGCACCTCCGCGAGCACCGCCGCGGCGGCCACGTTGTTCTTGTCCAGCTTGAGCGCGGTCTCCGCCGCCGTCTTCGCGCGCGAGTAGTCCTTCTGCTTCAGGCGCGTCTCCGCGAGCAGCGACAGCACCTCGCCCTTGCGCGCGCCCGCGGCCTCCGACGCCGTCTCCAGGTTGCGGGACGCTTCCTTGTACTCACCCAGCGCGATGCGCAGGCGGGCGCCGGCCATCCAGCCGTCCACCGACGCCAGGTCGCCCGTGAGCTTCTGGCCCACCTGTTCGAACCAGCCGGCCGCCTCGTTGAAGGCCGCCGCTTCCGCCGCGTGACGGCCCAGCGTCAGCAGCACGTCCGACAGGTACTGGCTCTTGGGATAGGACTGCACCAGCTTCGCGCCCAGCTCGCGCTCGCGCGGCAGGTCGCGCTTCTCACGCGCGGCGGTGAACGCGCCGTAGAGCGCCTTCTCGCCGATGTCGCTGTTCTTGTTCTCGTCCGCGACCTTCATCAGGCCTTCGATGACGTCGCCCGTCTCCTGCGCGCTCTGCAGGGCCAGCTCGTCCAGGGCCTCGGCCTTGCTCTGCGTGAGGATCTTCTGCACCTCCCCGCGGAAGTTGGACGGCAGCGCGGACGCGAGGAACTTGCGGCCCGTCTCGTCCAGCTTCTTGAAGTCGTTCACCTGCCGCAGGCTGTCCAGGGCCAGGTTGCCGGCCACCGGCGCGTCCTTGTACTGCGGGTGCGCCAGCGCGAACGCGGTGAACAGCTCCGCCGCCTTCGGGTACTCGCCGTCCTCGTAGTAGGCGCGCGCGATGTTGAACTTCACGTCCAGCACGTGCGCGCTCTGCGGGTAGCGGGACACGTAGGTCGCGCCCAGCAGCTTCAGCGCCTGGCGCGCGTCCGCCACCTCGAAGGCGTTGCGCTTCTGGGCCTCCTCCGGCTTGAGCGTGGAGAAGTGGGCCAGCAGCGCGCCGTACATGGCGGTGTCCACGGCCTTGTTGTCCTTGGCCTTGTCCTCGTAGCGGGCCAGCTCCTCGAACTGGCGCGCGGCCTCCGGGAACTCCTTGGCGGCGAAGAGCGCGTCCGCGCGGTTCTTCATGATGGGCCGCACGTACTGGTCCGGGCGGAACAGGCCCAGGTACTCGCGGTAGGCGGCCGCGGCCTTGAGGTACAGCTCGCGCGAGTCCGCCTTCTGCGCGGCCAGGTGCACCTGCGTGGACAGGTCGCGCGCCATCTCCTCGGTCTCCGCGAGCTGCTTCTTGCGGTCGGACTCCGTCATCTCCGGGTCCGTCTTGCTCTGCACGGCGGCGCGCACGAGGAAGCGGATGTCCTCCGGCTCCGGCATCACCTTGCCCTTGGCGGCCTTGAGCGAGTCGTACAGCTTCTGCCCGCGCTCCAGGTCCATCTCCGGGTCCGGCTGCACTTCCATCAGCTTGCGCAGCGCGGGGATGGCCCACTCGTACTGCTGCTTGATGAAGTAGCGGTTGCCCAGCTTGTCCAGCGCGAGCGCGTACGTGGCGCGGCTGTCGCTGAGCTTCTCGAAGTAGTTGAGCGCGCCCTTGGGGGGCTTGGCCTCCGTGTAGCTGTAGACCAGGTCCAGCAGCGCCTCGCGCTTGACGTTGAGCGCCTTCTTCACGTCCACGCCGGGCAGGGGCGCGCTGGCGGCCGCCGCCTCGAAGAACGTGACGGCCTCCGCGTGCTTGGCCTGGTTCACGCGGATCCAGCCCATCTTGTAGCGGGCCAGGTCGTGCACCGGCGACGGCGGCAGCTCCAGGATGGCCTGGTAGTGCTTCTCCGCTTCGACCAGGTCCGCCTTGTCGAAGAAGTGGTCACCGAGAATCTGCTCGGCCTCCAGGCGCAGCGGGCTGTTGGGGTACTTGCGCGTCAGGTCGCCCAGCGTCTTGAGCATCTCGTCGAACTGGCCCAGTTCGCGCTGCTCGTGCGCCAGGTAGAACGTCACCTGGTCCCCGTCCTTGAAGTCCGGGTACTCGCGCAGCAGGCGGTAGTACATCTGCACCGCCTTCTGCTTCATCAGGCGCGTCTCCGGGGAGACGATGGCGCCCGAGGCGCCCTCCGGCCGGGACTCCGCCTGGAGGTAGTACACGTAGCGGCTCTTCTCCACGTAGAGCTCCGCCAGCCGGAACTGCAGGTCCGGCAGGTACGGGGCGTTGCGGCTCTTGGAGATGAGCTTCTCCGTCTCGCCGATGGCGCGGTCCACCTTGAAGATGTCGCGCTTCAGCTTGGCGATGAGCTCCTCGCGCTCCTTCGCCTTGGACACGATGGGGTTGGTGTTGGGCCCCACGCGGCCGCTGGGGCCGGGGGCCGCGGCGGCGAGCAGCGCTGCGGTGATGAGGCCGGTGAACGGGCCGGTCATGGGGTTTCCTCGATGCAACGGCTCTCGATGCGGACCCGGTAGGACTTGAGCTCGTCGTTCCAGTATTCGTTGTCGAACTTGAAGGCGACCTGCGCGGGAGACAGCAGCTCCTCCTCTTGCGCGGCCACCACCTGCGCGCCCTTCTTCACGCGCTCGTACAGCTTGAGGCCCACCTCGTACTCCATGAGGCGCACCTGCTCCGCGGCGCGCAGGAGCGTGTCCGCCTCCTCGCGCACGGCGTCCTGCAGCCGCGCGTCGTACACGCGCACGGCCTCCGCGTGGGACAGGTCATACAGGCGCGTCAGGTGCCCGAAGAGGCGCTCGCCGAAGCTGCCGGCGTAGCGGCCCAGGCGCTCGCCCTCCAGGTCCAGGACGGCCACGAACCTCGCGGCGCGCTGGGTGCCGCCGTGAGCGTTGGCGGCGCGGCGCAGGCGCGCGTCCTGGCTCAGGTCCTCGCGGTTGCGCACGGACTCCAGCGAGTCCGCGTACCGGCGCGTCAGCTCCTTCGCCGCGCGCTTGGCGGGCAGGTAGTGGCACAGGTCGCGGAAGATGAGCGCGCGCAGGAGGTACTTGTCCGGCATGAACTCATCGCGGAAGGACGGCGCGTCCAGCGTGGTGAGGATGCCCAGCGCCGTGCGCAGTTCGCCCAGCTTGTAGCGGGTCCACGCCTCCTCCAGGTAGAGGCTGGCGCGGCCGGGGTCCAGTTCCGGCAGCTTCACCTTGCCGTAGGCCTCCAGCGCGCCGGGGAAGTCCTTCTTCTCGTAGCGCAGGCGGGCCACCGCGAGCGCCGCCTCGTTGCGCGCCTCGCGGGTGAGCTTCTCGTCCTCGGACAGGCCGAGGAAGTCCTTCACCATCTCCTCAGGCGGGTCCTTCACCTGCTTGAGCCGCGTCACCAGCAGCGCGAACTTCGCGCGGCTCGCTTCCGCGCTGGTCTCCGGCAGCTTGGAGAAGTGCGTGTTGGCCCAGCGCTCGTTGCCCACGCGCAGGTCCACCATGCCCTGCTGGTAGTGCGCGTATGCGCCCGTCTCATCCGGGAGGAAGCCCAGGTCGAGCGCGCCGAAGACCTGCTCGTCGATCATCACCTCGTCGTGCGGCCGGTCCGTCAGGCCCTTCAGCGCGTCCAGCGCGCGCGGCAGCACGTTGGGGTTGGAGCGCTCGCGCGCGATGCGGGCCAGGTACGTCGCGCCCGCGTGCGTGAGGCCCAGGTCGATGAGGCTGCGGGCGAGGAAGTACTGGCCCCAGGCGTAGTTGTCGTCCGTGCGGGGCGTGGCCTGGAGCCACGCGTACAGCGGGCCCGCGGCCTTGCGCGGATTGCCGGCGAAGTACGCCTTGAGCGCCCTGTCGAAGGTCTCCGGCGGCACCTTCTGCGGCGGGGGCGGAGGCGCCTCCGCGA